>JBEPVG010000253.1:0-3873 GCA_041691175.1 Chitinophagaceae bacterium | reverse complement strand
CTTCTCATTCGTGCCGATGTGGATGGTTCAGTAGAAGCATTAAGTGATTCTTTACAAAAATTAAGTACCGAAGAAATTGCTGTAAGCGTGGTTCACCAGGGCGTTGGCCAGATAACCGAAACTGATGTAATGCTGGCAACGGCATCTGACGCTGTTATTATTGGATTTAATGTTAGACCATCTTTGCAGGCTTCAAAAATTGCAGAGCATGAAGGGGTGGAAATTAAAACCTATTCTATCATTTATGATGCTATTGACGAAGTGAAAAGCGCCATGGAAGGCATGTTGGAACCAAAGATCCAGGAAAAAGTTTTGGGCGTTGCAGAAATAAAAGAAACTTACAAATTTGATAAGGCTACCGTTGCGGGTTGTATGGTTATCGAAGGGAAAATTGCCAGAAATAACCGGATTAGATTGGTGAGAGATGGAATCATCGTGCATACCGGCGAACTCGGAAGTCTGAAGCGTTTTAAAGATGATGCGAAAGAAGTAACCAACAATATGGAGTGCGGCATGATCATTAAAAATTATAATGACGTGAAACAAGGCGACCTGATTGAAGCCTTTGAAGAAATAGAAGTGAAAAGAACTTTGTAAGGCAATAAAACTTTGATTTCTTTTAACAAAAGCCTTCTAACTTTTAACTTTCCAAAAAAATAACTCACGATTTACAACCGTATTTTTGGCAACACATTTTCATAAATGAGTAAAGGTGCGTTTGGGTATTTCCACATACAAAAATTTCTAATGAAAAAAAGCTTGTTTACTATTTGTTTTTTGACAATTACTTTGGCTTCAATTGCCCAACCCAAAAAAGTAATTGCAGATAAAATAATTGCTACTGTTGGAGATAAAATCATTTTAAGAAGCGACATTGAGAACAGCATTCATGATATGCAGCGTCAGAATATTGAGATCCCACCAAATGCTTCCTGCATTTTATTGCAACAGGCTTTGGCGCTGAAAGCGCTGGTATTACAGGCTGAGCATGATTCTCTTCCGGTTTCTGATGAAGAAGTGAACGCAGTAATTGACAATAAAATCCGTTTTTTTATTACGCAATATGGATCAAAAGAAGTGTTGGAACAGATTGCAGGGAAAACAGTTTTTCAATTGAAAGAAGACTTTAGGCCGGTTATCCGCGATCAGAAATTAGCAGAAGCAGAAAGAGATAAAATTGTGGGCGATGTAAGAATTACGCCGAATGAAGTTGAAGCTTATTATGCAAAAATCCCAAAAGACAGCCTTCATTTTTATGAATCGCAACTGGAGGTTGGGCAGATCGTTATTTACCCAAAACCAAGTCGTGATTTAGAAAATTATGCAATAGACCAGTTGAAAGAATATAAAAAGGAAGTAGAGGACGGGAGCAAAAAATTTGAAGTGCTTGCGTCGCTTTTTTCTGACGACCCGGGAAGTAAAGATAATGGCGGATTATACGAACTTAACCGTAATGAAAAGCAATGGGATCCGGTATTTCTAGCAAAAGCTTTTAGTTTAAAAGATGGACAGATCTCGAGTGTTTTCAAATCAAAATTCGGGTATCATATTATTCAGATGGTAAGTCGTCGTGGCGATGATGCGACTATCAGGCATATTCTAAAAATTCCACAAGTCAGTTCCATAGAAGTAAATGCGGCAAAAGAAAAATTAGATTCAATCAGAACCCAGCTAATCAATGGTACATTGAAATTTGGCGAAGCCGTTTCAAAATATAGTGAAGATGATAACAGCAAATTTACCGGAGGTTTGATTTCCGCTCCTGATGGAAGTGGAAGTACTTTTTTAACGATAGATCAATTGGATAAAGATTTAGTGCTAAAAGATTTAATTGGAAAAGATTTGAAAGTAGGCGAGTTTTCGGCGCCTACAGAATTTGTTGATCCAACTGCACAAAAAAAAGCAGTTCGCATTGTTGAAATAATAAGTAAAAGCGAGCCTCATCGTGAAAATCTTAAGGACGATTACGATAAAGTATCCCAGCGCGCTCTTGAGGAAAAAAAGAACGATGCCTTAGAAGAATGGTTCAATAAAAAAATTCCTACCTTTTATGTAAATATTTCCAAAGATTATTCCTCTTGTCCGGAAATGCAAAAGTGGACAGAAAGTAGTTCTACAGTTGCAAAATAGCGCCGGTAGTAATTTGCATTTTGATTTTGGCAGTAAACAAACAAATTTTCAGGATTTCTATTTTCTTTCAGAATAAAATATTGAATGATTAATTCTAAAGGTTAAGAGATTCTATTTTTTTTTCTTTATGAACGGTTAAAGCGATCCAGATAAGTCCGGCTCCCATTGAAATTGCTGAATAAAATAAAATCATATTCGCATAAGGCACGGGTTCAAAATTAATGGCTTCCATCCCCTGCAACATTAAAGTTATTTCCTGCACCAACACGCCTGTTACAAAAAGCGATACGCCAATTTTGGAAACCTGTCGGTTTTTTTCACTCAAAACCTGGTTGATATAACCGATAATGAAAAAGCTGATGATCGCTAAAAAAGATAAATGTAAATATCCGATTACAATTGGCCTGAATCCGAAGGCGTAATTGCTAAAAAAAGGAATAATAGAAAAGGTTTGTAAAATAATTTTAAAAATAAAAGCGACCGCAGCCATCCCCCATAAATACCTCGTTGTTTTGGTGATCTTTCGTGGAACGCTTTTTTTCAAAGCAGGAAATAATCTGATAAAATAAAACAAAACGAGCAACTGCAATATTCCGGAGATATTTGCAAGCAAATGCAGCGACCGTGGCAGTTTGAGCCATAGAATGGAAAGCAGGTAAGTAGGCCCGACTGTGATGGCCATTATTAAGAATAGATGTTTGTTGATTGCTACAGAATGCAAAAAATCTTTTTGATACAGATAGGAAAACATCAATCCAAAACAAACAAATAAGAACCATCCGTTGTATTGAAAATGCAGGAAAAAATATAAGGCTGCAAAATAATAATCCTGGACAGTACTGAAATTAACCATTAAATAAGCAAGAGTAATTTCGCCAAAATTTGCGATGGCCATCAGAACCAGCGCAGCTTTGAACCATTGGGTTGCAAAAGATTTATCCTTTACTCTATTCAGATCCCGCCAAAAACAAACAATAAAAAAATAAGAAATAATAATTGAAAGTATGGAAAATGAAATGGAAAAATATCCATATCCCTGCACAATAAAAGACACAAACATTCCATAAGCGGCGAGGGAACTAATAATTAAGATCGCAATATATTTTTTGTAACCCGTATTTAAATTAAGGCGTAAAAGATAGTTGATCATCAATACCATCAATATAATCGTAACCCAACCCGTAAAAGCAAAATTTGAATGGGCGTAGAGTAAATGTTTTTGATTTACCCAGGGCAAAGCGAAATTAATTTTAAACCTCATGGTAATTCCGGCCAAAGCCACAACACAAAAATTAATAAATGCTATCTGAATCCATGTTATTGTTTTGAATTGAGTCTTCTCCATATTTCTCAAGGTAAAAAAGAGTTTTTGATTCCGCTAATATATTGCACGAGGTTTGTATGAAATATGATCTAAATCAAAGAAGAGATTTTGTTTTTATGATTAAACTCATATAAAGTTGTATATTCAAATTGTAATATTGCAAAGAAAATAAATTTTATTGTTATGAAAAAAATGGCCCTTCTTACCTCATTGTTTTTATTTTTAGTAATCATTTTTGCCGCGTGCAGTGGCTCCGGTGATAAAACAAATGATAGCACTTCTACAGCGCCCGATACCACGAAAGCATCGACAGATAGCGGTTCTACTGCTTCAAACGGAAATCCTTCTTATGACCCTAATAGAGGTGAAGGTAAATTTCATGATGTAAAACTGGGTGACAAACTCGATCCACATTAGGC
>JBEPVG010000252.1:0-3924 GCA_041691175.1 Chitinophagaceae bacterium | reverse complement strand
ATACAGAGCTTATCTTTTAAATCTGGTTTGTTTGAAATGGCCAAGAGATTGGATATATTTATCCGTTAATAAAATATCAATAAATAGTACAATTATCTTAAACCCAATAATTTATGTATTGTTTTCAATTGATAATATTTTTAGTCAACTATTTTATAGGTTGTTTTTGTGCCTGACTAATGCTCTTAGCACTACAAATGTTATCTTTGAGGCACAATTTGAATAATTAAAAAAAATGAGAAAAATTTTTTGTTTCGTTGGCGTGACAATAATGGCATTTTTGTCATGCTCCGCTCCCAAAGCTTTAGAATATAAAACCTATCACAATTTTTCTATTCAAAGTTTGGGATTTGATAAATCTTCAATTAGTTTGGATCTTGAATATTACAATCCCAATAATTATGGTATGCAATTAAAAAGTACAGACCTGGATATTTTTATAAATGGGAATTTATTTGGCCACAGTTCGTTAGATACTTTGATCAGAATCCCAAAACGCGATACTTTTAATATTCCGATAAAATTTGATGTGAACATGCAGAGCATTTTTAAAAATGCCTGGAATACTTTGATTGGAAAAGAAGTTTTGGTGCGGCTTTCCGGAAAAGTGAAAGTTGGTAAGGCAAATGTATTTATGAATCTCCCGGTGAATTATGAATCAAAAGAAACTTTTTCACTTTTTTAAAAAAGATATAAAAAAACCTGCTTTAAAAACAGGATTTATTTTTTTGCGAAATTGTAATTCATTGTTTTACATGAGAAGAATCTATACTTGGAGAAAATCTGCATGGAGGTGGTAATTTTTTGATTGCTTCGGATTCTGCGGTTACATCATCAGCATCATAACCCATGTTTGCGAGTGCAGTTTTTATATTTTCAATATTTGTTCGGTCTCGGAACCAAGATACCGTAACGGTGTGCTTTCGGTAATCAGCTTTTACAGATGAGACGCCATATTCGTGAACTAAAAAATTTTCTATACCGGTTTTACATACTTCAGCCTGCAAACCGGGCGTTTTTATTACAGCCTTCTGCACTGCTTTTTGTTGGGCAAAGATGGAGTTTGAGAACGCAGTAAATGCAATAATTCCAAGAAGAAATGCTTTCATAGATAATTTATATTTACGAATTTAAGAATTTACCATCCAATTGCCCGGATCCTGCCTCCAGTTTAACAACGCTTTTTGATCTGATTCTGATATTGATTTTTGCTCAATAGCAAGCGCAATTAATGAATCGTAATCGGTTAGGGATTTTAATGAAATCTCATGCTTTTCAAATGCATTCTTCGCTTCGGGAAATCCATAATTGAAAATAGAAATCATCCCATCCACTTCCAAACCAGCATTTTTTAATACTTCTACCACCTGCAAACTGCTCTTCCCTGTTGACACCAGATCTTCCACAACCACTACGCTTTTTCCAGATTCATAAAAACCTTCAATTTGGTTTCCCAAACCATGTTCTTTCGGTTTTGGCCTTACATAAATGTAGGGAAGTTTTAATTGGTCGGCAGCCATCGCTCCCCAGGGAATTCCGGCAGTTGCAACACCTGCAATCATATCTGCATTCTCAAATGTTTGAAAAATAATATTGCACATTTCAGATTTAATAAAATCACGTATAAAAGGAAATGAAAGGATTTTTCTGTTATCGCAATAGATCGGACTTTTCCAACCGCTTGCCCAGGTAAAAGGGTGTTCAATATTTAATTTTATTGCATTAATTTGTAACAGCTTTTCAGCGATAGCTTTTTTATCAGTCATGCTGCGAAGATAATAAACACGTATGAGCTACCTTACAATTTACTTCGGAGATAAACCGGTTTTTTTATGTGACCAAATCACACCTAAAATTGAAAAATACCAACATCATCCGGATACGGTTTTTATTGATGAAATTTCCACTGCTGCTATTAATTCTTTGTTGCATGAAATCAATAAACCACAGTTTCATGCAGGAATTATTTTAGGCGAGAATTTTGAAAAAATAAAATCAGATTTCTTTAAACATTTTCATCTTATAAAAGCCGCAGGTGGGGTTGTAAAAAATGAAAATGAAGAAATATTAATGATCTTTCGCCGTGCAAAATGGGATTTGCCAAAAGGAAAATTAGACGAAGGCGAAACGATTGAACAATGCGCGAAAAGAGAAGTTCAGGAAGAAACTGGCTTAAAAAAATTACAAATTATAAAACCAATTGCCATTACTTTTCACACGTACATTCAATTTGGCAAACACAACTTGAAAGAAAGTCATTGGTATGCGATGAAAGCGCACGGCAATGAAAAATTAATTCCACAAACAGAAGAAGACATCACGGAAATAGTTTGGGTAAAAAAAGATGATTTAAAAATATATCTGGTAAATACTTTTCCAACGATTATTGAAGTTTTGAAAAATGAAAGCTAAATAAGTATTGGGAATATTTGTTGGTTTACTATTCACTTAATTGCCATTTGACCTGCGCATTCTGCTTGCTCATCTTTTGATAAAATAACAAACTCCAGATAATTCATTTTCTTAAAATAATATTCTTCTTCAAATCCAGCACTTAAAAATATTTCTTTATGAACGGGATTCACATAAACGATATAAATTTTTCTTGAATTTTTTTTGAGAGAAGTAAGAATATTTTTCACAACCTGAAGCATCACTACTTCATCAAAAGGATTAAAGAAAAAGAAAACAGTATCATCATATTTTATCGAATAATTTGCCGCGTCAACGCAAATAATTTCGAAATCTGCAGAAAGAAAAAGAGGTTTTATTTTTTGAAGATTTATTTTTGCTTCATTGCATAATGATGGTAAAAAATCGACTCCGGTTATTTTTTTAAAACCATAATAAGCTGCCACGATCAACACTCTTCCTTTACCACAACCGAGATCAACAATACTATAATTCGCATTTTCAATTCTTAAAAATTCAAATGCCTTTTCTATTAAATAATAATTTGTTCCCTGGTAAATGGAAGCGTGTTTCAGATTCTCACTTTCTATTTTTTGATGTTGAAGGTTATCAACTTTTATCGTGTCAAGCTGATATTTTTTTTCTCCTCTTATTTCATGATAAATGGAGAAAGCGGCAAGACTAATATTCCAGTTTCTTGCAATAAAATAAAAATATTTTAGGTAATAAAATGATTTCATTGACAGAATAAATTATGCAGTCGCTCATTCTGAAAGCCTGATGTCTATTACTTTTAACTGTAGATTTTTTTCGCCATTCCATTCATTTTCATCAATCGTATAAACCAGATCAATTGGTTTATTCATTTCCAGCAAAGAGAATTTTTCGGCAAGATTAAATCCAATTCCAGTCATGGTGACATTTTCATTTTTTACTACAAAACGAACATGTTTTTCTTTTACAATTTTAGACCAGGAAGTGTTCCAAACATTTTTTGTAATAAAAACGGGCCGCATATTTTCGGGGCCATAAGGTTCCATTTGTTCAATTATTTTATAAAAATTTCTATTGATTTCTTTAAAACTAATTTCTACGTCTATAATTAATTCCGGAGTCAACAAATACGGATCGATACTTAAAGAGACCACTTCTTCAAATTTTTTACTAAATGCCTCTACATTTTCAGGATGCATTGACATCCCCGCTGCTGCAAAATGACCACCATAGCCAACCAAATGTTCACGACACGCATGAATTGCCTCGTATAAATTAAAACCCGGGATGCTGCGCGCGCTTCCGCCCACTATTTTTTCTCCGAGCGTAAGAACAACCGTTGGGCGGTAATAAGTTTCAATCAATCTGCTGGCAACGATTCCCACAACGCCTTTGTGCCAGTGCGATTGAAACACAACTGTTGTTTTTCTTGACAACATTTCCGGGTCGTTTGCAATCATGGATAATGCTTCTTCTGTAATGGTTGTATCGGCGTCTTTTCTATGAGTATTATCGCTG
>JBEPVG010000251.1:0-3971 GCA_041691175.1 Chitinophagaceae bacterium | reverse complement strand
CTACACTTTTGTAAGCACTGCTAATGCTTTTGTACTTCGTGGAGCAAAAATAGTTTTTGCTGATTCTATGGCATCTAACCCAAATATAGATGCAGATACAATTGAACAATTAATAACCCCGCAAACAAAAGCAATTGTAGTGGTGCACTACGCAGGTATTGCCTGCAATATGGACACAATTATGGAAATTGCTACGAAACATAATTTATTTGTTGTTGAAGATGCCGCCCAGGCAATTGGTGGTGACTATACTTTTAGCGATGGCACAACAAAAAAAACTGGGACAATTGGAACAATTGGTTGCACTTCATTCTTCCCAAGTAAAAATTTGGGATGTTATGGTGATGGCGGCGCAATGTTTACCAACGATGATGCGCTTGCAGAAAAATTAAAAATGATTGCCAATCATGGTCAGAAAGAAAGATATTATCATGAAATGGTGGGATGTAATTCGAGGCTTGATGCATTGCAGGCGGCAATATTAAATATCAAATTGCCGTTATTAGACAGCTATATTGAAGCAAGAAGAAAAGCGGCTGATTTTTATGATCTTGCTTTTGCAGAAAATAAAAAAATCACTAAGCCTTTTCGCGCGGATTATTGCAAACATGTTTTTCACCAATATACGCTAATCCTTGAAAACACAGATAGAGACGGCCTTGTAGCGTTTCTGGCTGAAAACAATATTCCTTCAATGCTTTATTACCCGGTGCCGGCCCATAAACAAAAAATGTTCGCTTCCTTTGGCGGCGCTGATTATCATTTGCAAAAAACTGACTGGCTTACTCATCGCGTAATTTCTTTGCCGATACATACTGAACTGGATGAAGAACAACAAAATTATATCACACAAAAGGTGTTGGAATTTGTAAATAAATAAAAATGAATATTGCAGTTATTGGAACAGGATATGTAGGATTGGTTACCGGAACCTGCTTTGCAGAAACTGGAAATATGGTTACCTGCGTTGATATTGATGAAGAAAAAGTAAAAAAATTATCGGCTGGAAAAGTTACCATTTTTGAACCAGGTCTTGAAAAACTTTTTGAAAGAAACGGAAAAGAAGGTCGTTTAAAATTTACAAATTCTCTTGCCGAAGGCATTAAAAATGCAAAAGTTATTTTTTTTGCATTGCCTACACCGTCCGATGGCGATGGCTTTGCTGATTTAAAATATGTATTAGAAGTAGCAGAGAAAATTGGTAAACTTCTAAAAAAAGGTTCTTATAAAATTATCATTAATAAAAGTACGGTGCCTGTTGGAACCACTGATAAAGTGGATGAAACAATTTTCAAAAGTGCAGAGAAAGCAGGAATTGAAAATCCGGAGAAATTATTTGACGTGGTCAGTAACCCGGAATTTCTAAGGGAAGGAGTTGCCGTGGATGATTTTATGAAACCAGACCGCGTTGTAATCGGCACTTCTTCTGCAAAAGCGAAAAAGATTTTGGGAGAGTTATATGCGCCTTTTGTTCGACAGGGAAATCCGGTAATTTTTATGGATGAGCGTTCTGCTGAACTAACAAAATATGCAGCCAATTCTTTCTTAGCCACAAAAATTTCCTTCATGAATGAGATCGCTCAGTTGTGTGAAAGACTCGGCGCCGACGTAGACATGGTACGTAGAGGAATGGGAAGCGACGACCGGATCGGTCGAAGGTTTTTATTTCCCGGTATCGGTTATGGCGGAAGTTGCTTTCCAAAAGATGTGCAGGCATTGTCAAAATCATCGCATAAAGCTGATTATGAATTTAAGATTTTAGAAGCGGTAATGAAGGTGAATGAAAATCAGAAAGTCCACCTTTTACCGAAAATAAAATCCTATTTTAAAAATAAATTGAAAGGGAAAAAAATCGCATTATGGGGATTGGCTTTCAAGCCCAATACAGATGATATTCGCGAGGCGCCAGCATTAAAGATTATTAAAGAGCTGATTAATGTAGGTGCTTCTGTTGTTGCCTACGATCCTGAGGCAATGCCAAATGTAAAAAGAGAAATTGGCAATAAAATTGCTTATGCAGAAAATCAATATGATGCATTGAAAGATGCGGATGCATTGATAATAGCCACAGAATGGAGTGCGTTTCGAACACCCGATTTCGATAAAGTAAAATCACTTTTAAAGAACCCGGTTATTTTTGATGGAAGAAATCTTTTTGAATTATACCAAATGGAAGAATACGGATTTCATTATCAAAGTGTGGGAAGAAGAGTGATCCATTTGGCAAATTCAAAAATGTGAAAATAATCTGATCGCTAATCAGAAAAATATACTAATAAGACTCAGAACTGTCTTCAAAAAAATGGAATAGTTCAATAATTTAATAATTGAATATTCAATAACTCAATAATGCAAAAAAGAATTCTCATCACAGGCGCAGCCGGATTTTTAGGTTCACATCTATGTGATCGGTTTATCAAAGAAGGAATGCGCGTAATTGGGATGGATAATTTAATCACAGGTGACATCAAAAATATCCAGCATCTTTTCAAATTGGAGAATTTTGAATTCTACCATTGTGATGTTTCAAAGTTTATTCATGTTCCGGGAAAACTGGATTATATATTACATTTTGCTTCTCCGGCAAGCCCGATTGATTATTTAAAAATTCCGATTCAGACTTTAAAAGTTAGTTCACTTGGAACACACAATTGCATGGGATTGGCACTGGCAAAAAAATCGAGAATTTTGGTGGCTTCAACCAGTGAAGTGTATGGCGATCCTTTAGTGCATCCCCAGGCAGAAGATTATTGGGGAAATGTAAATCCAATCGGTCCGCGTGGAGTATATGATGAAGCAAAACGTTTTCAGGAAGCCATAACAACAGCGTATCATACTTTTCATGGATTGGATACGAGAATCGTTAGAATTTTTAATACTTATGGCCCCAGGATGAGACTAAATGATGGAAGAGCTTTGCCTGCATTTATCGGACAGGCCTTGCGTGGTGAGGATCTTACCGTTTTCGGCGATGGCCGCCAAACAAGAAGTTTTTGTTATGTAGATGATTTGATCGAAGGAATTTTTCTTTTGTTGATGAGCGATTATTCACTGCCGGTAAATATTGGAAATCCTGATCAGATCACCTTAAAAGATTTTGCAGAAGAGGTAATTAAACTTACCGGCACTAAACAAAAAATTGTCTATAAACCTTTGCCACAAGACGATCCCAAACAAAGACAGCCAGATATTTCTTTGGCAAAAAAACTTTTAAATTGGGAGCCAAAAGTACAGCGAGCAGAAGGCTTAAAAATTACTTACGATTATTTTAAATCTTTAGTAAAAGAAGATTTATATAAATTGCCAAAGGAGTTTGAAAGTAAAAGATAAAAGATGAAGTTTGAAACGAATTCCTGTAAAATCAGAATTCGTATTATTTGCTTGTTTACTGGTTTTCAAATAGAAGTTATAAACCGGGTTTTAAAATTTTGAATTAATAAAAAATAAAAATAAATGTACCAGGAGTTAATAGACAAAAAAATGAAACTTGCTGTGATCGGATTGGGTTATGTGGGTTTACCGATTGCATTGGAATTTGCCAGGAAAATTTCTGTCATCGGGTTTGATATCAGTGCAGAAAGAATTAAATTAATGGAGAATGCAATTGATCCGAGCAATGAATTGGAATCATCTGCATTTACAAATTGTGATATTGAATTTACAAATAGTTTGGATAAACTTCGTGAAGCAAATTTCTTTATTGTTGCAGTACCCACGCCGGTTGATGAGTACAATATCCCGAATTTAATTCCGGTAATAAAAGCCAGCGAAACGATCGGAAAGGTTTTGAAGAATGGGGATTATGTAGTCTTTGAAAGTACGGTATATCCCGGTTGTACAGAAGAAGATTGCCTTCCGGTAATTGAAAAATTGTCCGGATTAAAAGTTTGCGATGATTTTAAATTGGGTTATTCTCCCGAAAGAATTAATCCGGGAGATAAAGAACATACTTTGGCAAGTATTATAAAAGT
>JBEPVG010000250.1:0-3973 GCA_041691175.1 Chitinophagaceae bacterium | reverse complement strand
ACAAAGTACTGAACAGCAAAATCGTTTTAATGAAAATGATCAACGTCTTTTAACTACCATCGCATCTTCCGTTGGCGTTGCATTGCGCAATGCACAGCTTTTTGAGGATGTAGAACAGGCAAAAATGGAGGCTGAAAATGCCAGCAAAATTGCAGAAAAAGCAAACGAAGCAAAAAGTGCCTTTCTTTCTACTGTAAGTCATGAATTAAGAACCCCGCTCACTTCAGTCCTGGGCTTTGCTAAAATAATCAACAAGCGATTGAATGATAAAATATTCCCGATTGTGGATCAAAGCGACCCCAAAACAGGAAAGGTGATAAATCAGGTCAACGAAAATTTACAAGTAGTTATTTCCGAAGGAGAAAGATTAACTCATTTGATCAATGATGTGCTTGATCTGGCAAAAATAGAAGCAGGCAGAATGGAATGGAACCAGGAAAAAGTATCCTTGTCAGATGTAGTAGAAAGGGCAGTTTCAGCAACCACCTCGCTTTTTGATCAGAAAGATATTAAGCTGATCAAAAAAATTGAAGATAATATTCCTGATATCATTGGCGATCCGGATAAACTGATCCAGGTTGTAATAAATCTTTTTTCCAATGCAGTAAAATTTACTGAAAACGGCGGGGTTACCTGCAAGGTTTTTCAAAAAGATAATGAAGTAATCGTGAGTGTTTCAGATACGGGAATTGGAATAGCTCCTGAAGATTATGGAGCTGTATTTGAGCAATTTAAACAGGTCGGTGGCGATACGCTGACGGATAAACCAAAAGGAACCGGTTTAGGATTACCGATTTGTAAAGAAATTGTAGAACATCATGGCGGCCACATTTGGGTAGAAAGCAAGATCGGAAAAGGAAGTACTTTTTCTTTTTCAATTCCATTTATTCCTTCGGTTAATAAAAATAATAAAAAGGAAAAGCCAATCCATCTGGATGAATTGGTAAAACAATTAAAAGAACAGGTTGGATTTTCAAAATTAAAAATGAATGGACATCCTGCTAGTATTCTTGTGGTAGATGACGATGATTCAATACGTTCCTTATTGGAACAGGAACTAAGCGAAGCGGGATATTTAATAGAGCAGGCAACGAATGGAAAACAGGCGTTGGAATGTATTCGCAAGAATCGCCCCGATCTGATTATTCTGGATGTAATGATGCCCGAGATGAATGGTTTTGATGTGGCCGCTATTTTGAAAAATGATCCGCAGACAATGGATATTCCTATCATTATTTTATCCATCGTTCAGGACAAAGCAAGAGGCTTTAGAATTGGCGTTGATCGCTATTTGACCAAGCCAATTGACACTGCACAATTGTTTCAGGAAGTGGGAGATTTATTAGAACAGGGAAAATCTAAAAGGAAAGTAATGGTGGTGGATGAAGACATTGCAGCCGTCAAATCTCTGACGGATGTTCTTCAAACAAAGGGTTACCAGGTGGTAGAATCTGACGGAAAGGAATTGGTAAAAAATGCAATTGCAACACAACCCGACATCATTATTTTAAACTCCATCTTTTCAGGAAAACAGGAAATTGTAAAAACACTTCGTTTTGAAAAAGGATTGGAGAATGTATTGTTTTTTATTTACCAATAGAAGCTGGCGCAAAAAGCTGAATGCAGTAAACAAACAAATACCGGGAATTTTTATTTTATAAAAAAATACGAACTAAGAACTAAAAAATGGAACAAAAACTTTTAATTGTAGATGATGAAGCGCATATCAGAATGCTGCTTGAACAAACGCTGGAAGAACTGGAGGATGATGGTGTCAACTTTTTTTCTGCCCAAAACGGAGAAGAAGCTTTCGAAATTATAAAAACAGAAAAACCGCAACTGGTTTTTTTGGACGTGATGATGCCAAAGATGAATGGCATGGAAGTGTGCAGAAAAGTAAAAAAAGAATTAGGACTGAATAATGTGTTTATTGTGTTGCTCACCGCAAAAGGTCAGGAGCTTGATCGCCTCAAAGGGCAGGAAGTAGGCGCAGATCTTTACATGACAAAACCTTTTGATCCGGAAGTAATTCTGGAAAAAGCCAGAGAAATTTTAGGTTTATAAATCTTTTACCAAAAAAGACAGAAAAAAGAATGGCTAAAATAAGTTTAAAAAATATTTTAAGTAAAGACCCTGACGCGATCAGCATCGTCAATTCTTTAGCTAAAGAGTTGAGTGCAAATTTTTGTGTAGAAGATAATAATGGTAAAATTGTTTTGTCAAATGTTTTGGAGCAAGGTAGCGATCAGGCCTTACAATTTCATTATCCTGTTTTCTTTGAAAACGAAACCATTGGTTTTGTAAACGGGAATGAAAAATCTAAATTTATCGCCGAGCTTTTAATGCATATTTTAAACAAAGAATGTGAGAGAAAAAAATTAGGAGCTGAAGTTTTAAATCTTTACCAGGAAATAAATTTGATTTTTAATTTCTCTGATAAATTGGCTCAAACCATTGGTGCGTCAGACATTTCAAAAATTACTTTGGACGAAGCGGCACATGTAATTAAATCAAAAAACGGCGTGGTCGTTTTGTGGGATGAAGAAAAAAATCGGTTGCGTGTTGAAGCATCCTTAGATAAATTATTTTTTGATGAAGAAAAAATAAATACCGAATTGCCGATGCTGTTTGACATTATTTTAAGTGGTCAGTCAGAAATTGTGAGCGATATTATTTCTTTACAAAAGGCAGGAATTGTTTCTCCTGAAATAAAATCCATTATCTATTCTGCTTTAAAAGTAAAGCACCGGATTATGGGCGTGTTTATCCTTGCAGACAGCGAACCGGAAAAATATACAGCTGGTTCTTTAAAATTATTGACCACGCTGGCATTGCAATCTTCTTCAGCAATTGAGAGTTCTTTATTGTACGAAAAAAATATCCGCGAAGCGCAGGAAAAAGAAGCGGCAATGCGCAAGATATTTGATGCCACGGGAAAATTTGTACCTTATCAATTTCTCAAATCTCTTGGCCATGAATTGATAACAGATGTAAAACTTGGCGACCAGGTAGAAAAAATTGTAACCGTTCTTTTCACCGATATTCGAAATTATACAAGCCTTTCAGAATCGATGACGCCCGAGGAAACTTTCGGATTTATTTGTTTACTCAATGCACAGATGGGCCCGATCATCCGTAAGCATCATGGGTTTATTAATCAGTACCTCGGCGATTCCATCATGGCTATTTTTCCGCTAAATGCGGAAGATGCTTTACATGCCGCAATTGAAATACAAAAGGAAATTCAGCAGTTTAATCAAATTCGCAAAGCAAAAGACAAATCTGAAATTCAGGTTGGCGTTGGAATGCACACAGGCCCATTGATTATGGGCATCACGGGCGATTTTGACCGCATGGATGCCTGCACAATTTCGGATACTGTAAATACAGCCTCAAGGGTTGAAAGCCTTACCAAGCATTATAAGGCTTCAATTTTATTAAGTGATGCAAGCCTGAAACAAATTACAAATACCAGCGATTTTCATTTAAGAAATTTGGGCTTAGTACATTTAAAAGGAAAACTTTCTTCTGTGAACGTGCATGAATGTTTTAGTTGTAATTCTGAAATTGAATTACAAAAAAAATTAGACACACTTCCTGTTTTTAATGAGGGCGTTTCTTATTATTTGAATAAATTATTCAGCAATGCAATTGACTCTTTCAAAAATGTAATAGAAATAGATCCCGACGACCGTACGGCCAAATTCTTTTACAATCATACACGGCAAATAATTGATTCAGTAGTTGTAAAAGATAAATCAGGGGTTGTTGAAATGGAGGATAAATAAGAATCGTGCCACCGCTAAGAACTGTAAATAGAAAAACAATTTATTTGTTCGTTTACTGTCATCGATTATTCAAAACAAAAAAATTTCGACAAAGAGCTCAGCTATCTCAGCTTATGCATATAATCATTATTGGCAAACTCTTTTTTTACATCATGAAGATTTCTTAAAATACTGTTGTCTATCAA
>JBEPVG010000249.1:0-3983 GCA_041691175.1 Chitinophagaceae bacterium | reverse complement strand
TTCCACATTTACTCACTAAAATCAACCTGCCCATCCTTCCCGATCCAAACTACGGTATTGAATGGCTTCGGCTAAATGTTCCGGTTTTATTTCTTCACTTCCGGCAAGGTCAGCAATCGTCCTGCTTACTTTTAAAATGCGATCATAAGCGCGGGCAGAAAGATTTAATTTTTCCATCGCTACCTTTAAAAGATTAGAACCAACCTGTGAAATCACACAAATTTCTTTAAGCATTTTGCTGCTCATTTGCGCGTTGCAATACACGCCAGGATTATCTTTGTAGCGTTCCGCCTGTGTTTCTCTCGCACGGATTACGCGGACCCGAATGCTATCACTTTTTTCGAAATCATGAGTTGAGGATAATTCGCTAAATGCAACTGGCGTCACTTCTACATGCAGATCAATCCGGTCAAGCAACGGCCCTGAAATTTTATTTAAATATTTTTGTACAGCGCCCGGAGGGCAACTGCATTCTTTTTCAGGATGATTATAATAGCCGCACGGGCACGGGTTCATAGATGCAATCAACATAAAACTACAAGGAAAATCCAAAGCAACTTTTGCCCGTGAAATCGTCACTCTTCTTTCTTCCATCGGCTGGCGCATTACTTCTAAAACTGTCCGTTTAAATTCCGGTAATTCATCCAAAAATAAAACACCATTGTGCGCCAAAGAAATTTCACCTGGCTGGGGCATGCCGCCACCGCCAACTAAAGCCACATCAGAAATCGTATGATGCGGCGAACGAAATGGGCGTTTAGAAATCAAAGTTGCATTCTCAGGAAGTTTGCCGGCAACGCTGTGAATTTTTGTAGTTTCCAATGCTTCCTGCAAAGTAAGCGGCGGAAGAATAGTCGGCAAGCGCTTCGCCAGCATGGTTTTTCCAGCACCAGGAGGCCCGATTAAAATCGCATTATGACCGCCGGCCGCCGCTATTTCTAAAGCGCGTTTTATATTTTCCTGACCTTTCACATCACAGAAATCAATTTCAAAATCACTTTGTGCATTGGCAAATTCTTCTCGCGTATTTACAACAGTTGGCTGAATAGAATTCTCATCAATAAAAAAATCAATCACTTCATTGATGTGGCCAACTCCATAAACGCGCAGATTGTTTACCATAGCGGCTTCACGCGCATTTTCTTTTGGAAGGATCAATCCTTTAAAAGCCTCTTTTCTTGCTTGTATGGCAATGGGCAAAGCACCTTTTATCGGGCGAATTGTTCCATCCAAACTAAGCTCGCCCATGATCACATAATCGTTTAATTTTTCCGCATTTTCCAATTGTTCGCTCGCTCCTAAGGTAGCCATCGCAATCGGCAAATCGAATGCAGTACCACTTTTGCGAATATCTGCCGGAGCAAGATTTACGACTACTTTTGTTCGGGGGAAATGATATCCGTTTGCTTTGATAGCGCTTTCCATCCGCTCCAGGCTTTCCTTAACAGCATTATCTGCAAGTCCAACGATCGAAGTAAATTTACCGGTGCTCACATTTACTTCTACTGTAATCGTGATTGCTTCAACTCCATAAACAGCACTACCAAAAGTTTTGACTAACATGAATGAAAAATAATTAGTAATGAAATTAATGAAAATAGTGGTATAAGAAATTGAAAAATAATAATCTCAAAAATCTGGCAGCTTTTTTAATGAATTTATAAACAATCTTCAAAAATCGCGCTCACAAAATATCCGGTTTCAGTAATTATCATCTCCGTTCCAAACTATTTTTTGTGGCTTTACTCCATCATTTGCGAAGATTCTATTTGAGGATTATTTTTGGTAAAATTTTTGGGGGAAATTATCTTGTTACTGTAAAACCTTTCTTTCCCATTTATTTATTAAACATTTTATAAATAAAACTTACAGCCCTTCCAACAATTCAATCACTTTTTCTTTTTTCAAAATTAAATATCCAAGCCGATCGTTGCTCACGCCATCTTTTAACTGGTAATTAAAAATCAGCTTTTCATCAGTAACTTTTGTTTCAAAATATTTAAAATTTATGTTTGGATAATCTTTTAAATTTTCCCTTATTTCATAAAGATGTGTGGATAATATAAACAAGGAGTGTTTTATTTTAATTAACCCCTCAACCACGACTGTGCTGCATTTCATCGCATCCTGCACATTCGTTCCTTTGAATAGTTCGTCAATTAATATCAGCCATTTTCTCCCGTCATTCACTTTAATAATCGTCTTTTTCACGCGCTGCACTTCGTTGTAAAAAAAACTTTCTCCTTTAGAAATATTATCTTCCACATTGATGTTGCTGAGTAAGCCATCAAACAATGATAACTCCATATTTCCTGCAGGAACACCCATTCCAATATGCGCTAAAAAAACGGCACTTCCTATCGCTTTTATGAAAGTACTTTTGCCGGCCATGTTCGCTCCAGTGAGAAAAATAAAATTGTTATTTTGATTTAGTTCAATGTCGTAAGCAACAGGGTTTTCTAACAAAATATGATATAATTTTCTTGCTTTCAACACGGGTTCATCAGAAGAGATGAAAACAGGAAATGACAAATTAAGTTCGTTTACTGCCATCGCCATTCCATACCACGCGTCTAATTGCGAATAAATATCAATCAGTTCTAAAAAATGCTCTTTGTAACGATAACGGAGGTAATAAGCAAATGAAAGCATTTCATGATTAGAAAAATCTGCGGGTTTCTCTTTATTAGAAACAATTTTGAATTGATGCCTTTCGATAAGTACCTGGGCTTTTTGTAAAACTTTCTTGAAATTTAACGGCGCTTCCTCATTTAAAAAAAAAGCAACAATTTTCTGCATTCCTTTTATAAAATCGAACGCATGGCTCATGGAATATTTTATCAAAGAAAAATCAGGGCCATGAAGTAATTTATATAAATAAGCAGTTATCGGCGAAGGCCTCGATGGTGGTTCATCAATCGTGCTTTCATAAAATTTATAAATCATCAATACAGATCCGTTGCTTACGAAAAGAGGCCACTGATCGCGGTTTTCAAGGATTAACTGTAATGTCTTCTGAACATTTCTTATCGAATTAATATCATTCAAAGAATGATTGAAAATCTTTCTCAGTTTTTCGCGGCCACCAGTTGTTCTTGTTAAATTCAATTTATTAAAAACAGAAAATTCATCTTCATGATTGAAAATGGAAAGATCCTGTAAGGTAGTTTTGTCTGTTTCCATTTATTAAGAATTAATTGGTTTATTCGTTAGTTAATTTAGAAATAAACTAATCATTTTTCGAATTGCATTCTTTGTCCTTTTATAGTTTCATTCCACAAGATATTTGCCTGGTTATTTTTTTGGAAAACACAATTTCCATTTATGAAAGAATGCGTTACCTCTGCCGGAAAAGTGAATCCTTCTAAAGGACTCCAACCGCATTTATATAAAAGATTTTCTTTTTTTACGGTCGATGTTTTATTCAAATCAACAATAACTAAATCGGCAAAATATCCTTCGCGAATGTAGCCGCGATCCTTTATCCTAAAACAATCCGCAACTGCATGGCTCATTTTTTCTGCAATTTTTTCCAAAGAAATTTTTCCTTCTTGATAATATTTCAACATCAAATAAAAAGAATGTTGCACCAATGGCATTCCCGAACGTGCATTTTCATAAGGAGGCTGTTTTTCTTCCAATGTATGTGGCGCATGATCTGAGGCTATCACGTCCAAACGATTGTCCAGCAAGCCTTTCCAAAGGGCTTCTTTATTTTTCGATTCTTTTATCGCTGGGTTGCATTTGATTAAATAACCTAACTTTTCATAATCATCAGCAGTAAAATTTAGATGATGAACGCACACTTCTGCCGTAATTCTTTTTTCTTTTAATGGAATTTTATTGGTAAAAAGTTCTAATTCCTTTTCGGTTGTAATATGCAAAATATGCAAACGGCTGTTGTATTTTTTTGCTAAAGAAGCTGCGAATGAAGAAGATGTATAACAGGCATTTTCATCCCTTATCCCTGGATGATCGGAAGG
>JBEPVG010000248.1:0-3957 GCA_041691175.1 Chitinophagaceae bacterium | reverse complement strand
ATTATAATCGAAGGGAAAAAGATAAATTTTCTTCGTTGCAAATGGGACCATTTGAAAGATCTACAGTCAGGTATAAAAGAAATTTATTTGATATTGGCGGCGGTTACTTTGTTGCGCTTAATAAAAGAAAGACAATAACATTTAATCTTTATGGAGGAATGTCCCTGGGTAGATTTTCGTTTATGGATGACGGGATAGATAGTTCAGGAGCTGATTACAGCCGCTACCACCATAACGGAATTACGAGGTGGTTTTTCCAACCTTCGTTTAATTTTATTCCCGGAGAATATATTCGTTTTTCTTATGCTACAAAATTTTCTTTTGTGCATTATGGCAATACTCAAACTTCTTATACCACGGAAGAATTAAAATATCTTTATCTGAATAAGGTTGACCACCAAACGCTTCCTTTCATAGAGCCTTCCTTAAATTTTCAATTTGGTTTGCCCGAAATTCCATGGATAAATCTGGATGCAGGAATATCCTGGACGTCCAATCCTATTAATATTTTTATAATTGGAGGAGGCGTAAAAGTAAGAGGATTTAATTCTTCCATTGGATTGAATTTTGACTTTTCAAAATTGAAAAAAAAGTGACCTTGAATGTCCAATATTATTAATTAAAAGCTCGCTTTCATCCTCTCAAACTTAATTACATTTGACAAAAAAATTGCGATGCTCGACAGAAGAAAATTTTTGCAACTTTCAACACTTGCGGCTCCATTACTTTCTTTAAAAAATGTAGCTATTAACGGTAATGCACCAACAAAACCAATTGTTGTTTCTACCTGGAATAATGGTAAAGAAGTAAACGCCGAAGCGTGGAAAATTTTATCAGCTAAGGGGCGGGCTTTAGATGCTGTGGAAGCAGGTGCCCGATATGTAGAAGATACGATAGATTGTTGTATTGGATTGGGCGGATATCCCGACAGGGACGGCATTGTAACGCTTGATGCCTGCATTATGGATGAACATGCAAATTGCGGATCTGTAGGTGCGATAGAACAAATAAAGCATCCGGTTTCAGTTGCTAGAAAGATAATGGAAACAACTCCTCACATCATGTTGGTAGGTGACGGCGCACAACAATTTGCGATTGAAAATGGATTTAAAAAACAACCGAAAGAACTCTCTTCTCCAGCAAAAGAAGCTTATGAAAACTGGCTGAAAAAAAGTGAATACAAACCTGAAATAAATATCGAAAATAAAAATGAAAACGGTCCTTTTGCGCCCCACTTTTTTGAAGATGGCTCAGTAAATCATGATACAATGGGTTTGGTAGCAATCGATGCTTCCGGAAATATGAGTGGGGCTGTTACCACCAGTGGTATGGCTTTCAAGATTCATGGCCGTGTAGGGGATTCACCAATTATAGGGGCTGGGTTGTTTGTGGATAATGAAATTGGTGCTGCTACATCCAGCGGCCTCGGAGAAGAAGTAATTCGTATTTGTGGAACGCATCTGGTAGTTGAATATATGCGTCAAGGGCTATCACCTGAAGCTGCCTGCAGGAAAGCGATTGAGCGAATTATTAACCGCGATATGCAAAGAGCAAAAACCCTACAGGTTGGTTTTTTAGCATTAAATAAAAATGGCGAATACGGCGCTTATGCAGTTCAAAAAGGTTTTGTATTTGCAGTAAAAAGCGAAGGTGAAGAAAAAATTATTCCGGCAAAATATTTTTTTGATTTAGGAGTAACCTAACACTCGTGATTACTAATTACACGAATAAGACTCACAAATTTTTTTCGCAACCTTCAGAAAAAAGCAAAAATAAAATTGATGTATGAAATTAGAAATCATTGGGTTTAATATTGAAAATTGCATTGCAGCACAAGAAGCAGGCGCTGACAGAATTGAACTTTGTGCAAGCCCCGGAGAAGGTGGTACTACACCTTCTTATGCATTTATAAAAGCTGCGAGAGAAAAACTGAATATTGATTTGTATGTAATGATTCGTCCACGCGGTGGCGATTTTTTATACAACGATGATGATTTTGAAATCATGAAAAATGACGTGGCCATTTGCAAACAATTTGGTTGTGATGGAATCGTTACCGGTATCTTAACCGTAGGTGGAAAAGTAGATAAAAAAAGATGTAAAGAATTGATCGAATTTGTTTATCCACTGGAAGCCACTTTCCACCGGGCATTCGACAGAGTTGTCGATCCCTTTGAAGCATTGGAAGATATTATTGAACTAGGATTTGAAAGAATTTTAACTTCAGGATTGAAGTCAAAAGCCCTTGATAGCACGGAACTTCTTGCTCAATTAATTAAACAATCAAACGAAAGAATTATCATTATGCCAGGCTCGGGAGTAACTGCCGAAAATATTGTAAAAATCGCTGAAAGCACTGGCGCAAAGGAGTTTCATAGTTCTGCAGGTTTTTTAAAACAGAGTGAAATGATGTACCAAAATACACAATTGAATGAGTTTTTGAAGTATGTTTCATTGAATAAAGAGGAAGTGAAAAAGATGGTTGCTTTGCTGAAGGAATACAAAGTACTGCATCCAATGGGAGAATAAAGAAAAATGTTAAAAGAATTTTTTTATTTTAATTCTTGCTTTTGCTGAACACCGATCTGCGAGCCTTTTGTCATTAAAACAGACTTTGGAATTTCAGAATTCAAAAACTGAAAATCATCACCGTAAAGTGCGCCAAAATCACAATCCACCTGATAAGAAATTACTTTCATCATTTCCCAACCAGGATGCTCGATAAAATATTTATATGATTTAGTTTCTTTAGATTTTGAATAACCCCAATAATGATCTGCAAAAAAACTTTCACAACTGTTTTGAATAATTTTGTGTGATCTTTTAATTCCTGCAGCACTTATTTTATTCCATTTATTTTTATAATTCCATTCATAACCCGCTTCAAAATTCTCACCCTTGTCAACATGAAAATGTTTCATATTAAGTGTAGTATAATTTTCGCCATACAAATAGTTGGCTATAAATGAAATCGCTCTTTTTGGAACAATTTCTTTTATAAAAACTACGCCCTTTACCCAGTTCCCATTTTGTTTATATTTTACATAAAACCGCAAATTCACTTCTTCAAAATTTTCGTGTAACGGAATGCTTAGCCCAAACACTTTCGTATTTAGAAACATAAAGCCTACAAGGCTTACATAAGTTTCACCTTTAAAAGAATCAAGTTCAGTCTTATAAGGAACATAAGGCAATAAAATCTCTTTTGGAACTACATAATTAGCCATTACGAGATTGTTCCATTCGGCGCGTAAAAAATGTGTTTTCATCTTAACTTATTTATACAATTAATTTGAAATAATCACAATCAACTACAAAATGACTGTCCGTTTTATCAGTACAATAATCTTACCTTAATTGTTTCTTTTACATCTTTCAATAATTCCAGCGCTTCCTTTGAAAGATTTTTGTTTACATCCAGAACCACATAACCAATCTTATCATTCGTTTTTAGATATTGAGCTAGAATATTTATTTTATGAGAAGAAAGTTGTGTATTTATTTCGGATAATACTCCTGGAACGTTTTTATGAATGTGCAAAATACGGTGTGTATTTTCATGTAATGGAAGATTCAGCGGAGGAACAGAGTGGGAGCCTGTGGTAATTCCCTTTTCTAAAAAATTAAATAACTTATTGCTTACATCTTCGCCGATATTTTGCTGTGCTTCTTCTGTAGAACCACCGATATGCGGCGTTAAAATCACATTGCTTAATCCTTGCAAAGGCGTAAAAAACCGGTCGCCATTTTTAACCGGCTCTTCAGGATAAACATCAATAGCCGCGCCGCCAAGATCATGATTTTTTAAAGCAACCTTTAATGCTTCCAGATCAACAACGCCGCCTCTTGCATAATTAATAAGAATTGCATCTTTTTTAAAAAACGGAATGTTATTTTTATTGATTAAGTTTTTCGTAGAAGGAAGATCGGGTACATGTCTGTCTCTTATACACGTCT
>JBEPVG010000247.1:0-4007 GCA_041691175.1 Chitinophagaceae bacterium | reverse complement strand
TTTACTTGAACGAAAACATAAATGCTGTCATTCGCATTAATATCAACATTATTCACCTCAGCCGCAGAAGTGCCATTAATATTTATTTTAAAGGAAGAAGAAGCGCCGCCGGATAATTTTATTTCAGATAATTTAAGTTTTTGGTCGTTGTTATTAAATATTTTAAAAGATTGCGTGATTGATCCTACAGTTGTAAAAACCGTATCGAAAGATAAGGTATCCGCATCGGTAGATAATGCAGCATCAGGACTTGTGATAAAAGAATCCTTTTTGCAGGAGAAAAATATAACTACAGAGAGAAAAATGAGGAACGAAAGTTTCAATTTATTTTATTTTTTATTATTAAATTATTTCCAAAATCTTCTATACCAAATTCTTCTCAATCTCCTCAAACCCTTTATCGGGCGGCATTTCATTCCATAAAATTTTATAAATAGTTTCTGCAATAGGCATTTCTGCTTTTACTTTTTGATTTCTGAGAAACATACATTTACTCGCGTTATAGCCTTCTGCTATCATGCTCATTTCCAGTTGCGCCGATTGAACTGAGTAACCTTTTCCAATCATATTTCCAAATGTTCGATTGCGACTGTATAATGAATAGCAGGTAACTAAAAGATCGCCGAGATAAACAGAGGCTGCATAATTTGTTTTCGGCTTTTCATTTTTCATCATTGTGTGATGTTCGATAGAGCCAACCTGCACGTTTTCTATTCCTGCTTTTCGTAAAAATCCAGCCATTTCATCAGCGCTATTGGCAATCAGAACGCTCAAAAAATTATCACCATAGTCAAGTCCATGTGCAATTCCGGCGCCTATTGCATAAATGTTTTTTAAAATTGCAGCATATTGAACTCCATAAATATCCGTGTTATGAAGTGTATTTAAATAGGGAGTTTGAAAATGATTTGCAATATCTTTTGTTTTTACAACATCAATTCCTGTAAAAGTGAGATATGACAGCTTTTCTGCTGCTACTTCTTCGGCGTGGCACGGTCCGAGCACCGTGAAATAATCTTTCAAATCGACCTCAAATTCTTTCTTTAGATATTCATTCAATAACATATTTCTTTGCGGAAGAATCCCTTTTACAGCAGAAACGATTTTCTTATTTTGAAACATATTTTTAGGTAATCCACAAAGTGCGTCGGCTGCAAATGCTGACGGGACAACAATTATTACTGTGTCACTGTTGGTAATAACTTCTGCTGCATTTGTAGAAAAATCAATAAGCGCAGTGTCAAAAAAGGTACTGCTCAAATATTGCGGGTTATGACGACGACTTTTAAAATGATTAATATTAGAATCACTCCTCAGCCACCAGTTGATTTTATTTTTGTTATCTGTCAGGATCTTTGCAAGCGCCGTCCCCCAACTTCCACTTCCTATGATTCCAAATTTCATACTAAATTTAATTTTTCAATTGCAATCTGAGCCGCTATCTGGCTGGCATCTTTTTTATTAAAGGCCTTCGCTTCAGCAATCAAAACGCCATCTACCATTGCCCCAATTGTAAATAATCTTCTTCCGTTTTCCATTGTTTCATTTACAGTTTCAAACTCAAGAACTTTTCCGTTTTTATTGGCCCAGCCATACAATTTATTTTTTTGATTGATGTCGAGATTTTCCAGATCCTGCATAAATAAATGTGGATTAATTATTCTTTCTGTCACCCATTTTTTGGTTTCTTCATATCCTTTGTCAAGATAAACCGCGCCAGTTAAAGCTTCCAGCGTGTTCCCAAAAATCTGTGAAATCTTTAAAGAATGGTCAAAATGGTTATAGAGCGTAATTTTTTTTAAACCAATTTTAACCGCAATATCATTCAATTGATTGCGGTTTACCATTTTGCTTCTCATCTCCGTTAAAAATCCTTCATCTTTATAAGGATATCGCATGAAAAGAAAATGCGCTACGATCGTGCTGATAATTGCATCGCCCAAAAATTCAAGCCGCTCATTATTTTCATCAGCTCCTTCTCTCACAGAACGGTGGCTGAGTGCGGTTTTATATAAATTAAGTTGTTGAGGAGAAAATCCAAGTACGTTGCGAAGTTGACGGCGAAAATTTCGCTGGTCATTCGAAAGAAAAATATTTTTGAAAAACGGCACTGCTGATTTTAAAAAGTTTATTGTTTAAAAGTAAAGAAAATAAATTCTACATTTTAGTAAGAATTCTACATCATTTTAAAATATAACTCATTCTAAAAGGAAGTTTTTCTTCTGTAATTCAGCCCAATATTATACGCACTTAAAATAACCTCGTTCATTTTTTGGCGATAATCATTAAACTCTTTTAATAAATCGACATAAAATATATTTTTAGAAAAGATAAAACCAAAAAAAAGAAATGGACATAAAATTACAATTCTCAGGATTTTCAATCTTATGATGGTAGTAAAGCAAGAAATAATTCAAATTCCTATTTCGATTTACCATAAAAAGTCTTTAATCAAAAATGTCCCAGATTATTGATGTCTTCATCAATATTGCGATCGGGCAACTTATTTAATTGAGTTTTTATAATAAAATAACTGGTAATTGCAAATGTGAGCCCGATAAGAACCACAGATACAATATTGTTTATGCCAAACATCATTACGCCAACAAATATTCCGATAGTTTCTGAAATCAGCCATCCAACAATGGTATATATTTTCCATGTAATTGGCTTCAGGCCTTTCTTTTCAGCAAGCCGGCCAATTTCTCTTGTAAGAAAAATAAGCGCAATTATTTCAAGCATTCCTTTACAGATTAATGGGAAATTTTTTATTTAATCTAAAAACTTACACAAGGGAAATATCAAAATTTACCAATTGAACAAATTGTTCAAGTCGCGAATCAATATCTTCTTTTGAAATTTCTTTTAGTCTTTGGGGACCAAATTTTTCAACACAAAAACTAGCCATCGCAGAGCCGACAATTATGGCAGTTTTCATATTTTCAAAACTGATATTATTTGTGTGGGAAAGATGGCCAATAAATCCGCCCGCAAAAGCATCACCCGCGCCTGTGGGGTCAAAAACATCTTCCAGAGGCAGCGCTGGTGCGAAGAAAACATGATCTTCATGAAATAACAAAGCACCGTGTTCGCCTTTTTTTATAATCAAAAATTTTGGACCCATTTGAAGAATTTTCTTTGCGCATTTTACCAAAGAATATTCGCTACTAAGTTGTCGAGCTTCGCTATCATTTATTAAAAGTGCATCAACTTTTAAAAGCACTTTTTTCAAATCTTCCATCGCACTTTCCATCCAGAAATTCATGGTGTCAAGCACAATTAATTTCGGACGGGTGTTCAATTGTTCAATAACGCTCAATTGCAGGCTGGGCATTAAATTTCCAAGCATCAAAAACTCAGCGCCCTGATACGCATCAGGTACTTTAGGATTAAAATCGGCCAGTACATTCAAATCTGTAATCAATGTATCGCGCGTATTCATGTCCAAATGATATTTCCCACTCCAGAAAAAAGATTTTCGATCAGGAACAATTTCAACACCCGTTAATTCTACGCCCCGTCTTTTCAATTCATTCATTTCCTCTTCAGGAAAATCATTTCCTACAATTGAAATCTGTTGAATCGGTTGGGTCAAATGACTTGCCGCATAAGCGACATAAGTGCCAGAGCCACCAACGATTTTATCAATTTTCCCAAATGGAGTTTCGATAGCATCAAAAGCCATAGAACCAAGTACAATTATCGCCATAAAGATTTTTATTTTTTTGATCGTTGCAAATGTAAAAGATAATAGTTGAATGGTTTTATTAGTTGAGTTTCGGGTATCTGAAACCTTTTAAAATTAGGATTATCTTTACCATCAATTTTTAAAAAATGCTTTTATCAATACATCCGGTAAATCCACAGGCACGGCTGATAAAGCAGGTTTCTGAATGTTTGAAAAACGGGGGTGTTATTATTTATCCTACAGATACAATTTATGGCTTGGGCTGTGATATTCATCATCCAAAAGCGCCTTAAATCTGATTTCATATCTAACGTATTAG
>JBEPVG010000246.1:0-4019 GCA_041691175.1 Chitinophagaceae bacterium | reverse complement strand
CTTCAATAGTATTCGGTTGTAATTCCAAATTATTTCCACAACTTTGCAGGCATTAGTAATTTTTCAATACCTCAAATAAAACATGGGCCTTTTTAATTTTTTCACACAGGAGATAGCCATTGATCTTGGTACGGCGAACACCCTTATTATACATAATGATGTTGTTGTTGTGAATGAACCTTCCATTGTAGCTTTAGATAGGAATAATCCAAAAAATATTCTTGCTGTGGGCAAAAAAGCATTGATGATGCATGAAAAAACCCATGAGAGTATCAGAACCGTTCGTCCATTAAAAGATGGCGTAATAGCAGATTTTAATGCCGCGGAATTGATGATCCGCGAGATGATCAAAAAAATATATCCTAAAAAACCTTTGTTTCCTCCGAGTTGGCGTATGATGATTTGCATTCCGAGCAGCATTACTGAAGTAGAGAAGCGTGCGGTAAGAGATAGTGCCGAACAAGCGGGAGCAAAAGAAGTTTATCTTTTACATGAGCCTATGGCAGCTGCTTTGGGGATTGGAATTGATGTTGAAGAACCGGTTGGAAATATGATCATTGACATTGGCGGCGGAACTACTGGAATTACCGTTATCGCTTTGGCCGGGATTGTTTGTGATCAATCGATTCGCGTGGCAGGTGATGAATTTACAGCAGATATCATGGAAGCTTTACGCCGTTATCATAGCCTGTTGATTGGAGAACGAACTGCTGAACAAATTAAAATTCAGATTGGCGCAGCCATGAAAGATATTGATAATCCACCTGATGATATGCCCGTTAATGGCCGTGATTTAGTAACAGGAATTCCCAAACAAATCATGGTGAGCTACCAGGAAATTGCAGAAGCGCTCGATAAATCAATTTTCAAAATAGAAGAAGGAATTCTAAAAGCATTAGAAACTACTCCACCCGAACTTGCGTCAGATATTTACAGAAGAGGATTATATTTAACAGGCGGCGGCGCTTTGCTCCGCGGGCTTGACAAAAGACTCGCTGCAAAAATTAAACTTCCTGTACATATTGCCGATGATCCACTGAAAAGTGTAGTTCGCGGAACAGGTCTTGCTTTGAAACATTATGACCGTTATCCTTTTGTAATGAGATAATTTTTGAAATATCAATTGTTCTTCTCAGTTTTTCATTTAATGAATATTAAATTTGCAGAATAATTATTTCAATCTCTAAATGGCTGTTTCTATAATACAGCCCCGGATGAAACCATGCGCAATATTCTTCTCTTTATCCGTATTTATTTTACATTTATTTTCTTCTTATTTCTGATGGGATTATCCTTTTATATGATCTTCAGTTATAACCGGTATCACAATGCCGTTTATTCAAAAGTTGCCAATGAAGTAACCGGAAACATCAGCAAAAAATACAATAGTGTTGAATATTATTTTCAATTAAAAAGAACAAATGATTCATTGGTAAAAGCAAATGAAGCGTTGTATAATAAATTGAAACAGGATTATGAAATTCCGGACACGGCAAATAAAATAACCATTGATACTTTAAAGATAGATTCCGTTCAACAACAAAGGAAATATTTATACATGCAGGCAAAAGTGATTCACAATTCAGTGAATCTTCTGAATAATTATATCGAATTGCATCGGGGAGCCAAACAAGGAATCCACGCGGATATGGGCGTCATTGATATAAATAATGCTGTGATTGGAACAGTCGTGGATTTAAGTGATAATTATTCCGTGGTAATGAGTTTGCTCCACGAACAAAGTAATTTAAGCGGGAGATTAAAAAACGGCGGCGAAACCGGCATCGTAGTTTACGACGGAAAAACTCCGGGTATTTTATATTTCAAAAATATTTCCAGATCTGCAAAAATCAAGCAGGGTGATACAGTTATCACCAGTGGTTTTTCGGATAAATTTCCGCGCGGATTATTAATAGGATTTGTAAAGGATATTATCAATGATAAAAGCAGCAGCACCTATTCATTAAGATTGAATCCGGCGGCAAATTTTGAAAATTTGCAATTTGCTTATATCATTAATAATCTCCAGAAAGAAGAACCGCAACAACTACTAAATAAGGTGAAAAGCAAATGAGTAACTTAATAAAAAATATTATCCGCTTTTGCCTTTTTATTTTGGTACAGGTTTTTGTTTTGGATCAAATTCCCCCCTTGCATCAATTGGTTACTCCTTATATTTATTTCCTCTTTATTTTATGGCTTCCCTTTAAAATGGGGCGGCGACTTCAAATGCTGCTGGCTTTTGCGTTGGGATTTACTCTTGATTGTTTTACCAATTCTTACGGTTTGCACGCTGCACCCTGTGTACTTATTGCTTATCTGCGGCCGTTTCTCATCAACCTTCTAATTTCGCAGGAAGGGGCAGAAAGTAATTATTATGAACCATCCATACAGAGTATGGGATTTACACCTTATCTCACCTACGTTACAATTTTAACTTTTATTCATCACACTCTTCTCTTCTTTTTGCAGGCCTTGCAAACTGGTGGATATTTTTATTTCTTTTTAAAATCTTTAACTTCTACAGCAATCAGTCTGCTATTAATTTTGCTGATAGAATTATTATTTGTCAGGAAACAAAGATTTAGGACAAATACCATTTAGAAGTTAATTTTGCATTCGAAAACCTTTACCTTCCACGTGCCTTAAAAGCAATCTTTATCTGTGTTTAATCAATCCAGAAAAAATATTATTATTGGAATGATCCTGTTTATGGGGCTTATCATTATTTTGCGACTTTTCAGTCTGCAAATAGTGGATAAGAAATATTCCATAATGGCCAATGAACAGGGAAGATTCAGAATGGTGGTGTATCCAAATCGTGGAATTCTGTTTGACCGTAAGGGCAAAGCTATTTTAAGAAATACGGTTATTTATGATCTGATGGTAACTCCTTCAAAGATCCATGGAATGAATCTGGACACTGCAGATCTTTGTAGAATTTTACAAATAGATACGGCCGAATTTAAAAAAAGAATTATTACAGCCATTATCAAAAACAGAAGTTACCGGCCATCTATTTTTGAAACCTCTCTTTCAGAACAAAAAATTGCACGACTGAATGAAAGCATGTACAAATTTGTACCTGCATTTTATTTGCAGGAAAGGCCTGTTCGGGATTATCCTTACGATGCCGCCGGAAATATTCTTGGCTATTTATCAGAAGTAGATTCCAATTTTTTAAAAAGACATGATGGCGAGGGCTATCAAATGGGCGATTATGCCGGAAAGACGGGCCTCGAACGCAGTTATGAGCGCGTGCTAATGGGCCAAAGAGGAATTGAATATTGGAAACGCGATAACAAAAACCGGCTTACAGATCGGCTTGAAAAAGGAAGATATGATACAGCGCCAATACCCGGAGAAAATCTACACATGGCGCTGGATATTGATCTTCAAATGTTGGGAGAACAATTAATGGAAAATAAAGTAGGTGCGATTGTAGCACTTGATCCAAAAACAGGTGGCGTGCTGGCGATGGTGAGCAGCCCAACTTATAAACCTAATCTATTAACGGGTTCTGAAAGAAGAAAACACTTTTCACAATTATTTTTGGACCCACGACTACCTATGTATAACCGTACAGTTAGCGCTGCTTATTCTCCCGGTTCTACTTTTAAAACTTTACAAGGACTTGTTGGTTTGCAGGAAGGAGTAATTACGGCATCAACAAGGTTTTTGTGCACAGGAGCATTTTACGGATGCAGCGGCCGCATGGGTTGCCTTGATCCAGGAAATTTTAATTTAAAAGGAGCAATCACCGTGTCCTGTAATACTTATTTTGCCAACGTAATGCAACGTTGTATTAATAATCCTGAATATGGTTCTGTTGACAGTGCATTAAGAGTTTGGGACAAATATATGTATGCATTTGGACTAGGCAACAAACTTGGAATTGATATGCCCTCAGAACGAAGTGGAATCATTCCAACCCCCAGAACTTACAACCGAATTTACGGTGAAGGACATTGGAATTTTTGTACTTTCCGTTCGGTAAGTATTGGTCAGGGAGAAGCTGT
>JBEPVG010000245.1:0-4019 GCA_041691175.1 Chitinophagaceae bacterium | reverse complement strand
TCGACCCTTGCGGGATTTCAATAAGTGCATTGACAATTTGCGGAGCTTCATCGCCATAAGTAGCGCCATGCCATGGATGTAAAACGTACATAATTAAATTTAATTGTTGAAAATCTATTATTGATTTATTTTCCTGATTGATATCTGATCACTTCAATTTTTTCAATTGTTATTAATCCGCCAGCTTTTGATTCTTCAAAAAATTGTTCTACGGTTTTCACAAACAAGTTTATTTTTTCAAGTGAATCCACAATTTCAATAACTACAGGAAGATCAGTTGAAATGTCAAAAAGTTTCGCTGTGTGAATTTTACTGTTTGCCCCAAAACCCATAATGCCGCGTGTAACGGTTGCGCCTGAAAGCCCTTGTTTTTTCGCTTCAAAGACGATGGTTTCATAAAGTGGTTTTTGTTCGTATTGGTCTGATTCTCCCAGAAAAATACGAATAAGTCTTGCATCAGGATTATTAACCATTTTTATAAATATTTAACCAATGAAATTCCTCCAAAAGTTGCTGCCAGCCCAATAATCACACTCAATGCGATGTATGAAAACGCGGGCCAGTATTGTGCATCGCGGAGCATGCTTACTGTTTCATTTGAAAAAGATGAGAAAGTCGTAAATCCGCCCATAATTCCTGTTGCTAAAAATATTCTCCAATCAGGATTCAGGCTACCTTTATCACTAAACCCATAAATAATGCCGATCAAAAAACATCCGATAATATTTACTGCCAACGTTCCGAAAGGAAAAGTAGAAAGAAACTTATTTTGAATAAATACCGTAACAAGATAGCGTGAAATTCCACCAATAAAACTTCCTAATCCTACCAGTAATAAAATTTTCATTCCTTATATTTCTAATAAAATATCAGTTAATTTTCTATAAATGTATATTTAAAATCAACAAGCCATTCATTGTTTTTTTTAACCAGTTTTATTTTTGAAGGCTTATTTATAAAACTGTTGGTATAATAAATAAAGTTTACAGAATCTGATTTTGCAATCGAAGAATCAATGATAATATTTGCATCGCTGAAGCCGCGCCTGGTTTCCGCATCCATCTTGCTGTTAAAATCTTTTAACCCATCAAAATATTGCAGGTTCGTACTATCCTCCAGTAAATATTTTTTTGCGGTTATATAATCTCCTTTCAAAGATGCCTCGATAAAACCTCTTCCAGCTTCCAGCGGATCACTTTTATCAACAGACGAAGAATTGTTGCAGCCAATAGAAATCCATAGAAAAACTGCAACTACAATTAATAAACGTTTCATTATTTTTATGAATGAAGGTAAATATCTTTCCGTTCTAAATAAAAATCCCTCATCAAATACAATTTATTTGGAAATCAATTTATAAAAAAATTATTCTGCTTTCCCAGGTTTCTCGGCGCGGATGCTATCCAATATACTATCCATAAATTTTTGTGCATGTGCATTCTTTTCTTCATTTTTAAGATAATTTGAATCCATCATTCCATTCATGCTATCCAAGCCGCTCATGCCGTGTTCCTTCATTTTCTTATTGGCCATTTCCGTCAAAGTCGACATGTCAAATGCCACCTTCCAATCACCATTTTCTTTTTTCAAAAGAAATTCTGTCGTCTCTCCTGATTTTTTATCTTTCACCGAAACCGTCGCCTTATCTCCATTAATCACCGCATTATCCATCTGCATATTTTGAATCATCTCCATCATTTTATCACCATGCTCATTATTCATATTTTTCATTCCCATTTCCATCATACTGATCATTCCATCACTATCTTTTGTTGCAAATTTTTTTGCGTCAGTAAAATCTTTTTTTGAAATTGAATCGAAAAAATGTTTCAATACTTCTTTGGGATTGCCGCCTCCTGAAGTCTGACAACCCGAAAAAAACACTACGGATATTGTAATTAATAATAAAAGAAATTTTTTCATAAATATTTTTTTAAACAGCCACAAAAGTAAAATTTATTTAGAAAGATAAATTTTTGTTTATAAAAAAAAGGCAGCACAATCGCCACCTTTTTTTAATAAAATATTTATTAAGAAAATACTATTTCAAATCTTCAAGTTCTTTTAATTTTTCTTTATCATAAGCCTTAATAATCGCCTTTACCAGCTTATGTCTTACCACATCTTCTTCATCAAGAACTACATGCCCAATACCATCAATATTAGCAAGGATTCTAACCGATTTTTCAAGCCCGCTTTTTACTTTTGGAGGAAGATCTATTTGGGTAATATCGCCGGTGATGATTGCTTTTGCACTCCCCCCGATTCTTGTTAAGAACATTTTTAATTGCAAATCAGTAGAATTTTGTGCTTCGTCCAAAATAATAAATGCATTGTCGAGCGTTCGTCCACGCATGTATGCCAATGGCGCAATTTCAATCGTTCGCGTTGTCATATAATAGCCGAGTTTGTCAGCAGGAATCATATCATCCAATGCATCATAAAGTGGCCGTAAATATGGGTCAATTTTTTCTTTTAAATCACCCGGAAGAAAACCAAGATTTTCTCCCGCTTCAACTGCAGGGCGCGTAAGAATAATTTTTTTTACCTGTTTGTTTTTCAAAGCCCTTACCGCCAAAGCCACGGCTGTATAGGTTTTCCCAGTTCCGGCAGGCCCGATAGCAAATACAATATCATTCTTATCAATAGACTGAACCATTTTTTTCTGGTTGGCAGTTCTGGCTCTCACACTTTTTCCATGAGGTCCAAAAACCAAAACATCAGTTTGGTTTTTTTCGATAAACTGATCAATTACTTTTTCATCATCGCCGCCCAAAATTTGTTCCAGATAATTCTCACTCATGTTGCCGTTTCTCTCCAGATATTGAACTGCAAGATTGATTTTATCTCTTGCATTTTCTATTTGTTCGGGTGCGCCGCTTAATTTTATCTGAGTGCCACGACTGAGAATTTTTAACCGGGGGAATTTCTTTTTTAAAATATCCAATTTCCCGTTATTTACGCCAAAAAATTCAATCGGATTTACTGTTTCAAGGTTGATAATAGTTTCTGTCAATACGGTTATTTTATAAGGTTAACAAAGAAATTTATTTACAATCAAATATAAAAAACGAAACCCTTTCCGCACTAATTTACTTATTCACATTAAAATCAAAATGTTAAACATTTAAGTGCATAAAAGAATATTTTCCCAAGAGATAAAATATTTTTGATAATTTCGGAACTCAAATTTTATTTATGAAAAAAAGTATTTTAGTAATCGTTGCCTGTTTATTTAGCGTATTTGTTTTCCAGGCGTTTACTACTTCTCATCAACCGCGCTTTACCAATTTACAAATTTTACCTAAAGATATTTCTGAAGATGGACTTGATAGCGTGATGCATCATTTCACTGCGTCTCTCGGGGTTAAATGTAATTATTGTCATGTATTTAATCAGGAAACAAGAAAGATGGAATTTGCAAAAGATGATAAACCAGAAAAGCAAATTGCGCGTAAGATGATGCTGATGGCAATTGATATAAATAAGAATCATTTTCAACAAATTGAAGAAAATATGGATAGCGGCAAAATGGCTCTTCCCAGAGATACTGCTGCTGTAAGTTATATGCTTAAATATGTCACTTGCTATACCTGCCATCATGGAGATCCGCATCCGGAAAATAAACCTCCAAAAAAGGATCTTCCAAATAATCAACCTCCGGTTGCTCCTGCAAACACAGGTAAATAAAGCAAAGATGAAACCCGGAAATTCGTATGGGGTGAATATAGTAAACGAACTTTTATTACGAATTCCTATTTTTCAAACATCAGTAAACAAACAAATAATATAGGTTTTAATTCACTCGATTTCAAATAAAAGGAATTGGGTTCTTTCTAAAGGATTGAAATTATTATCAGCGATAAAAATGAGTGATTTTTTCCCATTGGAAAGTGTTGGTCCAAAAGTAACTCCTTCAATATTATCAATATAAATTCCGAGATCATCCATATTCAATAATAATTCTTTAGAAGCCATTTTTATTGATTTATTTTTTAGCGAAGCTATTTCATTTACAT
>JBEPVG010000244.1:0-4075 GCA_041691175.1 Chitinophagaceae bacterium | reverse complement strand
CATCTAATTTTTGCGAGGCGGTATCCTTTAAAAGATCAACTGCATTGGCAGCACTCAACACATCTTCTACATAAGGAACATTTTTTAGCTCTTTATTTAATTTACTGAATGCTTCAAAATTTTTTTGCAGAAAAAAATCATTTGATTGAACGCCGATGACGAGCACATTTCCATCATCGCCAAATTTTTCCTTGAAAGAAAGATAATCCTGGTACTTTGAATTATTAACCGGAATGGCCTTTGAAAATTCATAACTCAGTTTTATTTTGCTTGCCAAAAAAGCCATCACCGCTGTTATTACAAACAAAAAAATCAAAAGTAGTATCCGGTTTTTTAAAACAAACTTTGCCAGGCTCTGCCACATAATTTAAAAGATTTTTTCGAGCAAAGGAAATAATAAGATTCTTTGATTCTGCACATGATTGAAAACAGAAATTTGAAAAATTTGTTTGTTTACTGTCGGACGTAAGCTTCCATCAGTAAGGGATATCACTACCAATCTAATTCCATTCCCAACTGATCTTTCAATTGTTTTACCAAAGGAAATTCTTCAATAATCTTTAAATATTGTTGCTTTGTATTAAGCACTTCTTCCTTAGGATTATTTTCATTTTCACTTTCTATAACCAATAATTTATAATTGAGAGAACGATTATTAAAATGCGATTGCAGGTGCGCAATTAAATTTCCTCTTTCGGCTTCAATGAATTTTTGTTGCAGGTTTGTCTCTGTAATTATTTCAATACAATTTTTATCTACAATATTCAACTTTGCAGATTTAAAATTAGAGACAATTGGCTTTTTATTACTGTTATTCAATTTCTCAATATAAAAGCCCCAAGCGATGTACAACTCCTCCTCATTTAATTCAACAATATTATTGTTCTTATTTTCAAGCGCAACTTTTTCCCTTATTTTTTCTAAGGAACTCAGTTTTGTAAATTTTGTTTGAGGCATTTTTGCAGCAACAAAAGTATGATCTGTGGCGGCTTTAGGCAACACCGGTTTTAATATTTCTCTTTCTATCATCAATTTTGCTTCTTCATTTTTTAAAGAAGTTTCCGGCTTTTTTATTTTGGGTAAAACGATTTCTTTTTTTATTGGATTTACTGCAACTGGTGAAATAATTTTAAACGAAACAGGCTTCACATTTTCAAGTTGTTTTTTTTTTGAAACCTGGCCATTTTCATTCACCAAATCCAGTGCCTGTTTCAGATAAGCGAGTTTTATAAAAGTAAGTTCTACATGAAGCCGTTTATTTTTTGCAAGGCGATAATTTATTTCAGACTCGTTTAAAATATTCAAAGCGCTAAGCAGCCATGAGTCATTTATTTTTGATGCAGCTTCCAAATATCTTTGTTTAAATCCTTCTGAAACTTCCAACAATACGGCCACTTTCGGGTCTTTGCTTACTAATAAATTTCTAAGAAATTCTGCAAATCCATTCAATACCAGATCGCCTTCAAAACCTTTGCGGTTTATTTCATCATACAATAAAATAGCATCACCAGCATTTTGATTTTGCATTGCATCTATTAAACGAAAATAATAATCTTCATCCAGGATATTCAAATGTTCCAGCGTGTTTGAATAAGTCAATTCACCATTTGTAAAACTTACAATTTTATCCAAAATACTCAACGCGTCTCTTAGGCAGCCTTCACTTTTTTGCGCGATAATATGAAGCGCGGTTTTATCAGCTTTTATGTTTTCCTTTTTGCAAATTTCCTGCAAATGTTGCACCGTGTCGCTATTAGTAATTCTTTTAAAATCAAATATCTGGCAGCGGGATAAAATCGTTGGAATAATTTTATGTTTTTCTGTGGTAGCCAAAATAAATATCGCAAATGGCGGCGGCTCTTCCAGTGTTTTTAAAAATGCATTAAAAGCCGCAGAACTTAACATGTGAACTTCATCCACAATATAAACTTTATATTTTCCTGCTTGTGGCGCAAACCGCACCTGGTCTACCAAAGCCCGGATATCATCAACCGAATTATTGCTTGCGGCATCCAGTTCATGAATATTTAATGAAGTTCCATTGTCAAAGGAAACGCAGGAATTACAAACGTTGCATGCTTCTCCATCAGCAGTTCTGTTCTCGCAATTAATCGTCTTTGCCAAAATCCTGGCGCAGGTAGTTTTGCCTACTCCGCGGGGTCCGCAAAAAAGAAAAGCATGTGCGAGCTGATTATTTTTAATCGCGTTTTTTAAAGTGGTCGTAATATGAGACTGGCCTACTACCGTACTGAAATTTTGTGGCCGGTATTTGCGCGCAGAAACAATGAATTTATCCATAATGAAAAGAGACAAATTTAAGGAAATAATTCAGAAAAGTTTGACACGATAAATGGGAATTTATCAGATATTTTAATTTACTGTTGGATGTCTTTTAAATTCTTTTGCTCTGTCAAAAAGATAGCGATAAGTCGTTAAAAGCCGGCTTTGTTTTGCCCCAATATTTTTAGACATATTTAATATTCTTGGGTTAAAATCGCCCTGCCATTGTAGTTCCAGCTCATCATATTTTGTTTTTGTCTGAATCACTTTGGCTCCCTCAACGATCATGAAATAATCAATTCCTTTTCCCTGGAATTCAGGAACTACGCCAAATACAACGCCGGTAAATTTATTGTTCACTCCTTTCATCCGTAACCACAGAAACCTTAATTTTTCAACCAGGCCAAACCTGCCATGGAAGCTTTTAAATATCTGGTTCAATTCAGGTATATTGATCCAGAAAGCAATCGGTTCATTTTTATGATATACAAACCAGATCAGCTTTTCATCAATTATAGGCTTCATGGATTTAAACATTTTAAATGCAACTTCTTTATTCATTTGTTTATTCCCTTCATGCTTCGCCCAGGCTTTATTATATACTTCGGAAAAATCGTCTGCAAATTTTTTCAGATTATTTTTCTTCAAATGAATCGCTGAAAATTCCGGAAGCCTGCTATACTTTTCTGCTTGTTCCTTAAATTTATCATTCAGCTGGGTATTAACAAACAGGTGCCAGCAAATCTGGTCGAAAAAATTCTTAAACCCATAATTTTCAAACAATTTTTGATAATAAGGAAGGTTGTAATTCATTAAATAAATCGGTGGTTTAAATCCTTCAACCACCAAACCCCACCAACGATCGCGCTCGCCAAAATTTATTGGACCATCCATCGCTTCCATCCCACGCTGCAACAGCCAATGTTTACTCACATCAAACAACATATCTGCCGCTTCCTGGTTATCAATGCATTCAAAAAAACCGATGCCACCGGTCTTTTGATCGTCGCCTTTATTCTTATATTTTTTATAAACAAAGGCCGCAATCCTTCCGATTAAATTTTCATCTTCATCTTTTAAAAGCCAGCGCTGGCATTCGCCAAAACGAAATGCTTTATTCTTTCTTGAATCAAAAACATCGTTAATATCCTTATCCAATGGTTGAATAAAATGAGGATCATTTTTATAAATAATCAGTGGAACTTTTAAAAATTCTCGCGCAGATGTAATATCAGAAACAGGAAAAAGTTGCATTATAGACAAAAATTTTAAAAGGTAAAGTAACAATCAAAATACAAAAACGAAAAATTTATTCGTTTACTATAAGCCTCGTTCTTTATTTCATTTTTTTATATAGAAATATTTATTTAAGGCAAAGATACTTCAGAGAAAAAACAAAGATTATAGCACGATTAATTTGCCCCAGGAAACTTTTAAACCTCTCTTTGTTATTTGGTAGAAATATATCCCAGCCTGCAATGCAGACGTTTGAATATATTCATGGATAAACTGAATTTCTTTTTTTACAACGATTCTTCCGGCGGCATCCGTCAATGTAATTATTTCTCCATCAGGAATAGTAGTGTATAAATTAATCGGTGAATTTTTTACAACAGGAACGGGCAATAATAAATATTTTCCCGGCTCTACATAAGTAACTGATACAACTGAAGAATAAACTATTTGGCCATTTTTTAAAATTACTTTTGCCCGGAAAAAGCTAATTCCGGATTTTAAAGGAGCAAAATCAAATGTGTTTTCAAACTGTGGAAACTGCGAAGTAGAAAGCGTTTTA
>JBEPVG010000243.1:0-4085 GCA_041691175.1 Chitinophagaceae bacterium | reverse complement strand
ACCGTTAAATTTTTCAATTCTGAAAAAGGATTCGGTTTTATCAAACACGATGATTCTTCTAAAGAAACATTTGTGCATGCAAGCGGACTAATTGATGAAATTAAAGAGAATGACAAAGTGGAATTTGACTTGCAAAATGGCAAAAAAGGCATGAATGCCGTTAATGTGAAATTAATCGGCTAAAATCGATATTTCAATGCAAAAGGGCAACCCGAAAAGGTTGCCCTTTTTTATTTTCGCCCTCCAGCCGGATGTGTAGCGGCCTGAACAATTTGAAGGTTTTATATCTTTTAAAAGTTGCAGTAAATCAACAAATAAAACGAATTCTTATTTCCATTTTTTAAGGAAGGTTTGGCATGCTATACCGGGTGTGCAATTCAAAGATAACGCACCGGATTGCGTCTCGAATTTTTGATGTAATTTTTTACGTTCATCCAAAAAGCAAGGATCAGGTAAAAAATAACCGGCGAACCGAGAGTAAGAAACGAGATATAAATAAAATACCGGCGGATCGCTGAAGTGGCGATTCCCATCCGTTCGCCAATGGCAGTACAGACACCAAACACCTGCCATTCTATAAAGTGTTTTATTTTATACATTTTTCAAAATTAAATTAAGAAAAACTAAAAAAATAATTTTAAAAGATTTTATTTTCAGAAAGTTTTCACAACTCCAAACATCAACATTTTCAATTTCATTTTCAAAATACAATTTATAAAAAAAATTTCAAAAAAAGATCGAAGTATTTTTTTAAAAGAAACATCGATCTAATTTAAGTAATTTTGTGCCCATATTTTTATAAAATAAATTCCCACTAGTTTTTTTGTAAACTAAAATTAAAATAAAGAAATGGTTTTTGATCTCGACATGATTAAAAAATTTTACGAAGGTTATTCTGCAAAAATAGAAGCTACACGTAAAGTGGTTAATCATCCGCTTACCCTTACTGAAAAAATATTGTACGCCCACCTCTGGCGTGGAAAAGCTGATCAGGCTTTTGAAAGAGGAAAAGATTACGTGGATTTTGCCCCGGACAGAGTTGCGATGCAGGATGCTACGGCACAAATGGCTTTGCTCCAGTTTATGCAATCCGGAAGAACAAGAGTGGCGGTTCCTTCAACGGTTCATTGTGATCATTTGATCCAGGCACAAATTGGGGCCGTTCCTGATCTAACAAGGGCGAAATCACAAAACAAAGAAGTCTATGATTTCCTTGCATCAGTTTCTAATAAATATGGAATTGGTTTCTGGAAACCGGGTGCGGGAATTATTCACCAGGTGGTTTTAGAAAATTATGCTTTCCCCGGTGGAATGATGATTGGGACAGATTCTCACACGGTAAATGCAGGTGGCTTAGGCATAATCGCCATCGGAGTCGGCGGCGCAGATGCATGTGATGTGATGGCAGGTTTGCCATGGGAATTGAAGTTTCCAAAATTAATCGGCGTAAAATTAACGGGCAAATTAAATGGCTGGACATCTGCAAAAGATATCATTTTAAAAGTATCCGGAATCCTCACTGTAAAAGGCGGAACCGGCGCCATTGTTGAATATTTTGGCGAAGGCGCTACGTCACTATCTTGTACCGGAAAAGCAACTATTTGCAATATGGGTGCAGAAATCGGCGCTACCACTTCAATTTTTGGCTACGATTTGAAAATGGCTGAATACCTGAAAGGTACCGGCAGAGCAGAAGTAGCGGAGGAAGCAGATAAATTACATTTCGATTTAACAGGTGATAAAGAGGTTTATGAAAATGCTGAGCAATATTTTGACCAGGTAATCGAATTGAATTTATCTGAATTAGAACCGCATATCAACGGACCCTTTACTCCGGATTTGGCATGGCCAATTTCTGAATTTGCTGCAGCGGTTAAGAAAAATAACTGGCCTGAGAAATTAGAAGTTGGATTGATCGGATCCTGTACCAATTCATCTTATGAAGATATTACCCGCGCTGCTTCTGTTGCAAAACAGGCAACAGAAAATGGTTTGAGTGCGGTTTCAGAATTTACGATTACGCCGGGTTCAGAGCAGGTAAGATTTACTGTTGAAAGAGATGGTTATCTAAAAATATTTGAAGAAATGGGCGGCGTTGTTCTGGCAAATGCGTGTGGTCCTTGTATCGGCCAGTGGGCGCGGCACACAAACGACCCTGACAAGAAAAATTCTATCGTAACTTCTTACAACAGGAATTTTGCAAAAAGAAATGATGGCAATGCAAATACGCACGCTTTTGTGGCTTCGCCGGAGTTAACGACCGCTTTGACAATTGCAGGAACTTTGACTTTTAATCCGCTAACTGATTATTTAATAAATGATAAGGGTGAAAAAGTAAAATTGAAAGAACCTGAAGGAATTGAAATGCCGTTAAGAGGCTTTGCGGTGGAAGATGCAGGGTTTCAGGAACCTGCTGATGATGGAAGCGCTATCCAGGTAATTGTCTCTCCAACATCTGAAAGGCTTCAGTTATTAAAACCATTTGATCCATGGAATGGCCAGGATTATAAAGGTTTAAAACTTCTAATTAAAGCAAAAGGAAAATGTACAACGGATCATATTTCAATGGCTGGACCTTGGTTAAAATATCGCGGCCATTTGGATAATATTAGCAACAACTTACTGATTGGTGCGGTTAACTTTTTTAATGAGCAAACTAATTTGGTAAAAAATCAAATTACGGGCGGTTATGGGCCGCTACCTGAAACACAAAGAACGTACAAAAAAGAAGGGATTGGATCTGTGATTGTTGCGGATGAAAATTATGGCGAAGGTTCTTCCCGCGAACATGCAGCCATGGAACCGCGCTTTCTGGGTGTAAAAGCAGTGATTGTAAAATCATTTGCCCGCATCCATGAAACCAATCTGAAAAAGCAGGGATTGCTTGGAGTGACTTTTGAAAATAAGGAAGACTACAACAAAGTTTTGGAAGATGATGAAATTGATATTATTGGATTAACAAAATTTTCTGTTGCCAATCCATTAGGAGTCCTCTTGCATCATAAAGATGGAAGTATGGATTCAATTTTAGTAAATCATACTTACAATGAACAACAAATAGAATGGTATAAAGCGGGAGGTGCGCTAAATATTATCAGAAGGGAATTTGAAGACAGTAGAAATTAAAAGTAATTGAAAAAAGGAGAAGCGGAATTGTAAAAAATTTCGCTTTTTTTATCTTACCTGTTCAAAAAATCCTGGTAAGAAAACTGCATATATGCCTTGCCATATTTTATTTGTGAAGTATCAAAGTCTGGATCCTTATATATTGGCTTTTGGGCATCATTATCAAAAGTTTCTGTTCCCTTTGGTGTTACAAAACCAAAGCCGTTATTAAAAGAATAAAAGGCAAATTGTTTTGCCGAAGAATCCAACAAATCTTTTCCCCATTTAAAATCATTTACCGGAAGATGAAGCTGGTCTAAAATTGTTGTAGCAATATCAGTCTGCGAACCAATTGAGTTTACTTTTCCTTTTATCTTTAATGCGCCACCGGAAAAAATTAGTGGAATATGAAATTTCGTAGGCCGGTCATTAGAATCGTGACCTGGTAAGGGATGCCCGTGATCGGCAACAAAAACAATAAGAGTATTTTTCCATAAAGGATCTTGTCTAAATGTTTTAATAAAATGGCCGATGATGCTATCTGTATAATAAACTGAATTTTTAAAAAGTGTCGTTTCATCTTTTCCGGGAAAATGTGGCTTCATTGGAACATCATATGGCTCATGGCTGCTGAGCGTAAACATCGTTGCAAAAAATGGCTGCTTTGCTTTTTGAATATCTTCATAAAATCGTTTGAAAACATACTGGTCATGCACACCCCATGAAGTGGTTCTTTCGGAGATTGGAAATGAATATTTATCAATCAATTTATCTATACCAATATTAACCAAATAGGATTTGATATTGGCAAATTCCAATTCGCCACCATATGTGTAGCTTGATTGATAACCGATATGTTCCAGGGTCTGATTAATAGAAGGAAGCTGCCTTGTTTTTGTCGGTGTTTTTATGATTGAAGTGATCGCCTGGTTTGGATAGCCACTCAAAATTGCAACCTGCCCTTTCTCGCTTCTGTCACC
>JBEPVG010000242.1:0-4086 GCA_041691175.1 Chitinophagaceae bacterium | reverse complement strand
ACATATAGTTGCAAAATATTAATGAAAGTGATCTTATATTCCGGATATAATTTTTCAAACTTATCTTCGTATTTCTTTTTTAAAAACACCAATTCCTGATGGCTGCATTACAATTTGAACTTCAACAAACCGATCTTTCTACAAAAGCCCGAGCGGGAAAAATTAATACAGATCATGGAGAAATTTTAACGCCGGTTTTTATGCCGGTCGGTACCGTTGGAAGCGTCAAAGCCGTTACCCAGCAACAATTACACAATGACATTCATGCGCAGATTATTCTTGGAAATACTTACCATTTATATATGCGTCCGGGTTTGGAAGTTTTAGAAGCTGCAGGAGGTTTACACCAATTTATGAATTGGAATAGACCGATTCTTACCGACAGCGGTGGATACCAGGTTTTTTCTTTAAGTGGCACACGAAAGATAACTGAAGAAGGCGCCATATTTCAAAGCCATATTGACGGAAGCAAACATTTATTTTCTCCTGAAAAAGTAATGGATATTCAAAGAATAATTGGGGGCGACATCATCATGGCCTTTGATGAATGCCCGCCGGGAGCCAGCGAATATGATTACGCAAAAACTTCTTTAGAATTGACCAATCGCTGGCTCGACAGATGTTTTAAAAGATTCAACAACACAGAAAATAAATATGGTTATTCTCAAAATTTATTTCCAATTGTTCAAGGAGGAACACACCAGGATCTACGAAAGTCTTCGTGCGAATATGTTTCTTCCAAAGAAGCAACGGGGAATGCAATTGGCGGATTAAGCGTCGGCGAACCAACAGAAAAAATGTATGAGATTTGCGAACTTTGTTGTGATCATCTTCCACAAAATAAACCTCGTTATTTAATGGGTGTGGGCACTCCGTGGAATATTTTGGAATGTATTTCTCTCGGCATTGACATGTTCGATTGTGTAATGCCGACGCGCAACGGACGCAATGCAATGTTATTTACCACAAATGGAATTATCAATATTGACAATAAAAAATGGGAGAAAGATTTTTCTCCAATTGATGATGGAATTGATTGTGAAATAAGTAATTTTTACAGCAAAGCTTATCTCCGTCATTTGATGAAATCAAAAGAAATCCTCGGTTTGCAAATCGCCAGCATTCACAATCTCGCTTTCTATTTGGATATTGTCGCCAAAGCAAGACAACATATTTTCGAAGGTGATTTTTTTTCATGGAAAAATGAAATGGAAGTTAGATGGCAACAGCGTTTGTAAAAAAAGTTACCTGCGTTCAAATTCAGCAAAACTTTAAAATTCTATTAAAATAAAAATTAAAATCTTCATTATTTGTTTGCCGGCTGCAATTGATTAAAAATAAAAAAGAAGTTTAAAAAAATTTAACTTCACCAATAGCATATCAGAATTCAGAATAAATATTTTTGCACATCTTTGTAAGGACTTTTTTTAAAGAACTCATAAATTCTCTATTATGTCGAAATGGTTAATGATTATTTTTTTTACATTCATTACAAGTAATTTTTTATTCGCACAGCAAAACAATTTAGAGATAAAAGGTACCGGAAATAATTTATCTATTGAACATATTGTTTCTCCAAAAGAAAGCTTTTACAGCATCGGACGGATGTATAATGTCAATCCAAAAGAGCTCGCTACTTTCAACAATTTGAAATTGCAAAGCGGATTAAGTATTGGCGACAATTTAAAGATTCCGCTGGATAAAAATAATTTTTTACAAGCGGGAAAAGCAGAAAACGATGAAGTTTTAATTCCTGTATATCATACAGTTCAATCTGGTGAAACCCTTTACAGGCTTGGAGTTAATTACAATAAAGTTGCACTTGCTTCATTAAAAAAATGGAACCATCTTCAGTCAGACGCGGTGAGTGTTGGTGTTCCAATGATTGTTGGTTTTTTAAAAGTTGATAAAGCACAATCTTCATTGGCAAAGGGTAAAACAAGTGTTGAAAATGAAGTCGTAGCAACGCATCAAAAAGAAGAAAAACCAGTTGCGAAAACTCCGGAAGTAGTTACCCAAACTGCTCCTGCACAAAAAGAACCAGAGCCATTGAAAACGGAAAAAACTGAAACTACCACTGCACAACCGGAGCCAACAAAAGCCACGGTTGCAACCGTAAATACAAAGAGCAACATTAATTTTTCAGGCGGATATTTTAAAAATTTATACGATCAGCAAACAGCAAATAAATCTGCTATTAGTAAAAGCGGAAGTGCCGCAGTTTTTAAATCTACAAGTGGCTGGCAGGATGGAAAATATTATTGTTTTAATAACAATGCCACACCCGGAACTGTCTTAAAGGTAACTGATAACACTACCGGTAAAATCGTTTATGCAAAGGTGTTGGATGCCATTCCTGACATCAAAGAGAACGAAGGATTATCAATCATAATCAGTAATGCGGCTTCTGAAGAATTAGGCGTTGGAGAAAATAAATTTGATTGTACGGTGAGTTATGCAAAATAGATTCTTAAAAACCTCACCCAACTCTCAGGAGAATTCCTTTAATATTCTTATAAATAGTTTCTCCAAAATTGTTCATAATTATTTCTTATTTCTTATTTCAACATTTCATATTTCATCAAAAGATTAATATTTTTACTAAAATTTTAAACCATGGATTTAACCAATAGAAATTCTAACATTAGCAATATAACCTATGTTCCTACGGGGGAAGAAACACGTACGCGTTCTTTCATTGCCAATGTTTTTTTACTGATGTTTTTGGCACTTGGCGTGTCTGCATTATTTGCGTGGCAGTTTTCAGTAAACGAACAATTATTGGCATATCTTATTTCGCCTACAGGCCTTACAAGCCTGGGGAAAATAACTTTGTTTGCTCCTTTGGGATTTGTGCTCATCATGTCGTTTGCGTACCAAAGGCTTTCGTCAACCGCGCTGATGGCCTTGTTCATGGCTTATGCAACGATTAATGGAATCAGTTTCAGTTTTATTTTACTGGCTTTTACACCCGGTTCTGTTTTGGGATGTTTCCTATCTGCATCTGCTATGTTTGGTGTGATGGCGGTTATGGGATATACTACCAATAAGGACCTTACTAAATTCGGACGCATTTTAATGATGGGTGTCATTGGCGTTTTAATTGCAATGGTGATCAATTTCTTTTTACATAGCAGCCAGTTGGATTATATCATCAGCATCATTGGCGTGATGGTGTTTACAGCATTGACCGCTTATGATGTTCAGAAACTAAAAAGAATTGGCGAAGGATTGGAATATGAAGGTGGTGCGGCAGCTAACGACGTAAAAAAAATGTCTATTCTTGGCGCATTAACTTTGTACCTTGACTTTATCAATATTTTCCTTTTCTTACTTCGGATGTTTGGCAACAGAAGAGGATAAAAATCCCGCTAGATTTATCATAAAAAAGACGGTTTTGATGGCCGTCATTTTTATTTCTATCTGCCTCATTTTTAAACAGCCAACGCTACCGGTTTATGCAAACGGCGATAAAAAAAAGCAAGTAAAATACAAACGACTGCGATGATATACCAAAGCATTTTAAAGCTATAATATTCTGCAATCATGGAACCTGCAAACGGTCCTACAGCCTGCGCTGACGCCCAGGCTACTGTATATAAAGCTGCATATTGGCCACGATTATTATGTTGCGTTCTGCCGATCCACCAGGCGTTCATAAAAGGCATTGAAAATATTTCACCAAAAGTGATAAATACCATCGCCATCACCGCACTAAAAGTAACGTTCAAAGGCGGCATATTAAGCAACAAAAACGAAACAGCAACGAGTAACATCCCACTCGAAATAAAATGAAGCGAAGGTCGTTTTCCTTCCAAAGTAAAGATGGTGATCATTTCAAAAATACTGATAATAACTCCATTTAATGCCATCAAAATTCCAATAAAAAAAATACTTAAGTTAAATTTTTCGTGAAAGAAAACAGGAATGGTTGTAAACATCTGAAAGAAACAAAATGCGAAAATAAAAGTGAGAAAAATAAAGGCAACATACGTGCGGTCTTTGTAGGCTGAATTCTCAATTACATTTTTAACTTTCCTGATTTTTTCTGTTGATAAATTTCGTGTGGGCGACAGCGTTATATAC
>JBEPVG010000241.1:0-4094 GCA_041691175.1 Chitinophagaceae bacterium | reverse complement strand
GACAGGTTCCAATCTGAATTAAAAATGTAATAACGATCAAAAAAAAATAGCACAAAAGATCAAAAATCCGCTCGACCAAAATCGTTCCGAACAATTTTGTAACAGGAATTTTTTCATGGCGGCTCAATAAAGTACATCGCAGAATCTCTCCTGCCCGCGGCAGAAAAGTATTGGCGAAATAGCCACACATTACGGCATAAAATGTATTGGAAGTTTTTGGCTCATACCCCATAGGCTCAATCAATATTTTCCATCTTATACTACGGCTGATGTGTCCAAGAATAGTGAGGATAAAGATCGGGATCAGGTAGATGTAATGAGCACTCAGCAAGGATTCTTTGAATTGAATTTTTTGTAACGAAGTCATTTTACTAAGTTGCCACCATGTTAAAAAAATTCCTATTCCTAGAAAAATTGCATATTTAAATACAGAGAGTAATTTTTTCTTCATAAATTCTTACAAGATAATAAACCAATCCCGGTTTAAGGATTAATTAAAAGATTATCAATTAATCTTACCTCATGTAAAAATGCTGCAACCAGAATTATAAACTCTTGTTTGTTTTTAAAATCAGACACTAATTCAAGAGTATTCCTTTTTGCCAATTCAAGATATTCAACAATAAAACCACTATTTTCCAAAATTTTGAGCGCTTTATTTTTTAATGCAAATAAATTGTTTTCACTCAAATCGTTATTTATTGAAACCAAAGCCTGGTGAAGTTCTGCGGCGGTTTTTCTTTCTGCAGAATTTAATCGTAAATTCCTGCTGCTCATTGCCAAACCGCTTTCCTCACGAAGAATCGGACAAATTATCAACTGGATATTTTTGTGCATCAATTCAATTAATCTTTTTATAACCATACATTGTTGAAAATCTTTCTGCCCTAAAAAAAGGAAACCGGGTTCGACAATATTTAATAATTTTTCTACCACCTGGCAAACTCCCTGGAAATGACCAGGACGATATTTCCCTTCCAATATTTTTTCAAGATAACCAAGATCAAAATGTTTTTTGCTAATAACCCCATCAGGATAAATTTCTTTTTCATCAGGAAGAAATAAAACATCGCAATCATTTTCTTCCAAAAGCAAAATATCTTTTTCAATTGTTATCGGATATTTTTTAAAGTCCTCCGGATTGTTGAACTGTGTTGGATTGACAAAAATGCTACACACAGATATACTGCAAATTTCGTTGCATTTTTCCAAAAGTGATAAATGACCTGCGTGAAGAGCACCCATTGTAGGTACAAAGCCGATTGGACTTTTAGAAAGCGTCCCTATTTGCAAATATTTTTTTAATTCTAACTGATTTCTAAATATAATCATGCTTGACTTGTATATAGGTTCAACATTGAGTTTAGCCTTGTGAAAACGAAAAAAAATGGTAACTTCGCCGCCTGTTTAAAAAAACTTAAAGCAATTAACCATCTGTAAATGTCGACAAAGAAAAGAATTTTATTTATAGCCAACGAAATGTCTCCTTATCTTGAGATGACAGAATTTGCGGAAATAGTAAATAAACTTGCCGTAAAATCGAATGAATCCGGAATGGAAGTTCGTTGTATAATGCCCAGATTTGGAATGATAAACGAGCGCAGACACAGGCTTCACGAAGTGGTTCGTCTTTCGGGGATAAATGTTTCTGTTGATGGTGATGATTATCCTTTGGTTATCAAAGTTGCTTCTCTTCCCAACGCAAGATTACAAATCTATTTTTTAGATAATGAAGATCTCTTTAAAAGAAAATCTTTGTTTCATGATGAAAGTGAAAAATGGTTTACAGACAACGCTTTGAGGGCTGTCGTGTTTTGTAAAGGCGCCTTGGAAACTGTGAAAAAATTTGGCTGGCCTCCTGATATTATTCATTGTAGTGGCTGGATGACAGGCCTTATACCGATGTATATCAGAACGGCTTATAAAAAAGAACCGGTATTTAGTAATTGCAAAGTGATCTATACAATCGGTCAAAATACTTACAAAGAAAAAATGGGCAGTGAGTTTGCAAAAGTGGCTACAATCAATTCCAATATCAAAGAAAAAGATATTGAAATTTATAACGAAGGTAGCAACACTGCCATGTTTAAAGGCGGGGCTCATTTTGCAGATGCCATCACTTTCGGCGCCGAAAAGGTAGATAAAAAACTGTCTGAAGAATTTAGTAAAGTACGAGGAAAGAAAGTTTTGAAATATAATGCAGAATCAGATTTAACAGACTATTTACAATTGTATTCCGACCTTGCCGGCAAATAATTTTCGTCCTTATTTATCTACTCTAATTTTACTTTCAAGTGCTTAAAACCCAATACAAGTCTGCATTTACAGGAATATTGATTTTATTATTTTTTGCATTTGGTTGTACAAAAATTGACACCACCAAACTGGGTGAAAATCTAATTCCGGCCGTTGATAATATCCACACTTTTGATACAACTTTTTCCATAATTGCCAACAATTTTGAGGATACGGAATGTGATACGATTCACAGAGAAAACCTTCAGGCTTTAGGCATTATTTCCAACGATCCTTTGTTCGGAAACACAAATGCGAATATATACGTTGAATTAAAGCCTCAATTTTTCCCATATAATTTTCCTACGGCCGATGCAAATAGCTTCCAGGTTGATTCGGCAGTTTTAATATTGCAATATTCCCATTCGTTTGGCGATACGAATGTTTTACAAAAAGTAAATGTTTACCAACTTTCTGACACATTTAATGTTGCTGATAATTATACAACGTGCAAAGTTTTAGGCTATGATAATTCTGTTTTATTGGGTACAAAAGATTATGTTCCTTCAAATTTGAAGGACTCTATTCATGGATATCAGGAAGAAGCCGCTAACCAATTGAGGATTCCAATTTCAAAAACGCTTATTGAAAGTTTTATCAACGATTCAGCACAGATATTTAGAAGTGACGCCAATTTCATTAATTTCTTCAAAGGTTTTGCAATTATTCCGGATGAAACGACTGGCGGCCAGGCATTGAATTATTTTGATTTTTCCACTTCACATTTGTCTCTTTATTTAAGGTCAACAAATGCAGGAACTGCTGATACTACTGTTGTGAACTTTGCCTTAAGTGGGTTATCGGGATTATCGAATTCAATTATTCGGGATCGCGGTACCTCAGAAATAACCGATCATCTGGCGAATCCGGCGGGAGGCGATAGTATTCTTTATATCCAAACATCCCCAGGCACCTATGCGTTGCTTAATATTCCGGGACTAAATGGTTTATCAAACAGAGTGATTAATCGTGCGGAATTAATTGTGGATCAGGTTTATTCTAACAATTCATCGAATGATATTTTTTATGCACCAAGAAATCTTACTCTTGATGTAAAAGATTCTTCCCTGGTTAATGGAAAGTATATTCAAATTCCATGCGATTTTAGCGGCACGGAATTGCAAACCGGTTTTGCTCATTTAGGTGGGCAATTAAAAACAGTTACTGTGGCGGGGCAATCCATCGGCGAATATCGATTCAACATTTCCAGATATTTACAATCAATTGTTACAAAGGGAAAAAGCAATCTCACTTTAAGATTGAGCGCTCCTGAATATGTTACTAATACAAGCTTTTATAATGATTGGTGCGGCCAAATGATTGGGCCATTTTCGACACCTAGAAACAGCGTTGCTGACGGTAGAGTGAAATTGAATGGAACAAATAATTCGACCACAAGAATCCGTTTATATGTGGTCTATTCTGATTTGTAATTCTTTCCCAAAACTTCTGTTCTTCTATAATGGATTTCGCCAAATTTTGACAATAAACGCGCGGCTAAGTAAATCATTAAATCCACATATTAAATTGGAAGTTTCAATTTTTATAGTCTATAATTTTGAAGTGGAAAAGAAAGTTAATAGTCTAATCCAGTAAATAAACAAATTACACGAATTCTGATTTTAATTTTTCCAATTAATAATAACATTCAGGAGGCTACGGAATGAAAATTCCATTTTGTCCTATCAATGTGAAGCCATAATTTTGCGGCTCAAAATTAAAACTATAATGCCCTATTTATTTACATCTGAATCGGTGAGTGAAGGACATCCCGATAAAATTGCTGATCAGATTAGCGA
>JBEPVG010000240.1:0-4107 GCA_041691175.1 Chitinophagaceae bacterium | reverse complement strand
ACCACTTCGCCCTGGTAATTATCGAAAGGAAGCTCAAACATCAAACCCGAAGCAGGAGCCATTTCCAGAATTTCTTTTTCCAGTAAATGATTATTTAACTTTAATTTAAATTCTTCTGCAATAAATTTATTGCCAAATACATGATCCAGATGACAATGTGTATTTAATAAAATTTTGGGCTGTAATTTGTGAAGTATTATAAAAGATTTTAGTTCCTCTTTTTCAGCGTCAAAATAACATCCGGGATCAATAATGATGCATTCGTCGTGTTCATTATAAAGAAGATAAGTGTTTTCCTGAACGGGATTGAATGTAAAAACTTTTATTTGGAACATGAGATAAATTGATAGAAAATAAATTCATTTTATTGATTAACCTGAAACGATTAATTTTAGACCGACTATAATGTAAAGCACATGCAAGATCACAAGAAATCAACCTATAAAAAAATATTTCTCTTTTCACTTTTTTTATTTGCAGCAGGATTTGCGGGAGCTCAGGTGAGCACTGTTCAGTTTGGCAAAAATCGATTGCAGTTTAAAAAATTCAAATGGCAATATTATCAGACCCAAAATTTTAATTCCTATTTCAACCAGGATGGCCAGGAGCTTGCAAAATATGTAGCGCAAGTAGCAGAAGAAGAACTTCCGGGAATCGAAAAATCGGTTGAGTATAGTTTGCAACGCCGCGCCAATATTGTGATCTACAACACTTTTGACGACATGAAACAAAGCAACATCGGCCTTGGCCAGGAATGGCAAAATGCTGGTGGCGTTACCAAATTGGTGAATAATAAAATGATTGTCTATTTCAATGGAAATCATGCTGATTTAAGGCGTCAAATTCGTGAGGGCCTTGCAGGAATCTTAGTCCAAAATGTTTTGTTTGGCGAAGACCTTGGAGAAGTTGCCGGAAATGCAGCGTTACTTGATCTTCCTCAATGGTTGATTGACGGATATGTGGCTTATGTGGGCCAGAACTGGAGTACAGAGCTGGATGATGATTTGAAAAGTGAAATATTAAGTGGAAAATATAAAAACTTTTACCAGTTTGCTTTTGAAAGGCCATTGCTCGCGGGACATGCTTTTTGGTTCTACATTGAAGAAAAATATAAAAAAGAAAACACTTCTTATTTATTGTACCTGGCGCGGGTTTATAAAAGTTTGAAACGTGCTTCCCAACAGGTTACCAAGCAGAAGAAATTTAAAGATGTTCTTGCCAATTTTATGGAGTACCAGGAGGATAAATACGACCATGATATCACACATCGAAAAAATTATCCGAAAGGAAGTGAGGTTACAGCTTATACAATCGGAAAGAGAATTAATTATTTTCATTTTAATTTAAATCCTAATAAAAGAAGCGGTGATTTTGCCGTCGTTCAATACAAAAAAGGACAATATAAATTACTATTAAATATAGATGGAGAAGATAAGACTTTGTTGAAATTTGGCGTAAAAACTTATCAAAATGCCATCAATCCAAATTATCCAATGATGGCCTGGGATCCAAAAGGAACAAGGCTTTCAGTTCTTTATGAAGAAGAAGGAAGACTGAAACTTTTTGTGTATGATGTAATTACCAGAGTAAAACCTTACAAAAGAGATTTGACAAAATATTTCGACCAGGTGCAGGATATGAAATATATGATGACCAGCGGAACATTACTTTTCAGCGCCGTAAAAAATGGCCATTCTGATATTTACACTTATGATATTGAAAATGAAAAAGTGAAACAGGTTACCGATGACGTATATGACGATCTCGATCCTTCCTTCGTTTCATTTCCCGGAAAAACCGGAATTATTTTTTCGAGTAATCGTTCTTCTGCAGATGCAAAGGGAAGCGATACTTCCTTGCTAAATAACCGTTACAACATTTTTTTGATTACTGATTTCGCAACTAACAAGGCTGGGCTCAATCAAATATCGCAGTTGACCAAATTAAAATTTGGAGAAGCGCGTTATCCCACTCAATATAATAATAACCATTTCACTTTTGTAAGTGATTTAAACGGCATTGGAAACAGGTATGCAGGATTTTTTACAACCACAAAAGCCGGACTTGATACAATGGTGCTTATCGGCGATGAAATTTTGAGAAATCCAACTTTAGAAGAAGTAGATTCTACATTAAAAGTTTTGAACAAGCCTGATGTGGATTCAATAGCAGTCGTTTCGATTTCTAATGATTCGGCTTATGTATTTCCATTAACGAATTATGCGAGCAGTATTTTGGAAACACGTGAAGCAGGTGAAAGTAACCAGGTGAGCGAAGTAACACGCCAAAGTGATGATAAGATTTTATACAAATTAAAGATTGATGAAAATACTTTAAAACGCAGAAATGTAAGCACCCGGTCAACGGCATACATGAAAAGACTGATGGAACAAAGCGAAATTTCTGCAGGTAAGAAAATTGAAACTCCATCACCTGTATCTCAACAGGAAGATATTTTTCAGCATGAATTTAAGCCTGAAAAGAAAGACAGTGCACAAATAGCAGAACTGAATAATCCGAAGCCGGTAAACGAATCTGTGGTTTTATCTACCGCAAGATTATACCCGTATAAGCCGCTAAAATTTGCCACAGATTATATAATTGCAGGCTTTAATAATAATGTTTTAGGAACAAGATACCAGCCTTATCAATATGGTTCCGGGCCAATTACGCTTTCATCTAATAACGGGTTGAACGGAATTATAAATCTCGGTACGGCCGACATTATGGAGGATATCAAAATCTCCGGTGGCTTCCGTCTTTCTACCAATTTAAAAGATAATGACTGGTTGTTTCAGTTTTCTAATTTGAGAAAAAGAGTTGATTGGGGATTGATGTATTACAGAAGTGTACAACAGGTTGCATTTGGCGACAGTTCTACTTTTTATCCTGGAAAAATATTTTCTAATTTGTACCAGGGAAGTATTTCATATCCTTTTGACGAGGCGAGAAGTGTGCGCATGAATATTGGTGTTAGAAGAGATAATGTAGTCATAAGTGGTATAGATCAGACATCTCTTTTTACGCCGGGACAATCAAAAACCTATGGCTTATTGCATTTGGAATATGTATATGATAACACATTAAATCCAGCACAAAATATCTGGAATGGGATTCGATATAAAGCCTATATAGATTTTAATACACAATTAAATAATCCTCAAAATCTTGAAGGAAAAAATACTTTTAATTTTGGTTTTGATGCAAGAGGCTATTATCCAATTTACCGAAACTTTATTTGGGCAGGACGAGTGGCCGGTGATTTTAGTTGGGGCAATCAAAAATTAATTTATTATCTCGGCGGCATTGACAACTGGTTTATGTTTGGAAATAATCAAAAGACGGATAAAAATGGCAACACCAGTTATCGTTATTTTAATCCTGCCAATCGTCCGGCTCCGGATCAAAGCTATGCCTTTCAATCTTTGGCAGTAAACCTTCGTGGATTTATTCAAAATGCGGCGAATGGAAATAATTCAACAGTTATAAATAGTGAGTTCAGGTTGCCGGTTTTTACTACTTTTTTCAGTAAACCAATCAATAATGCATTTATCAGAAATTTCCAATTGATACAATTTATTGATTTAGGAACTGCCTGGAACGGTGCTTTTAATAAATTGGAAAGACCTTCGATAACTTACCAGGATCCTGTAGCTCCGACAGTTGCGGTACATCTGAAAGCTCCTGGCATCGGACCTTTCCTTGGCGGCTATGGTTTTGGCGCACGAAGCACTTTGTTAGGATATTTTCTAAAGTTTGATGCCGGATGGCCAATGAATGGGTTTTTCCGCGGAAAGCCGGTTTTATATTTTAGTATGGGATTGGATTTTTAACTTCTTGCGCAGATTTCCAGACCTGATCCTACTTGATACTAATCTGCCTTTGGTGTAGTAGATACACAAATAAACTGTTTAATTATATTTTAAGGTTCCAACTTTTGAAAGGTTGCAAATCTTAAAAAGCAAAATATAAATCTGCATTATTTGTTAGTCTACTGTGGCAGGTTCTGAGAATGTTATGGGAAAAAAAGATTGGAGACATTCATCTTTTTTTGTGGCCTCGCCAGGAATCGAACCTGGATCTGGAGCTTCGGAAACTCTTATACTA
>JBEPVG010000239.1:0-4131 GCA_041691175.1 Chitinophagaceae bacterium | reverse complement strand
AAAATGTTCTGTAGCAAAAGGAACCGGGCTTATAGCACCCATACCGCCGGTATTAAGTCCTTTATCACCTTCGCCGATTTTTTTATAATCTTTTGCATCAGGCAATAACACATAATTTTTCCCATCTGTCAAAACAAAAACACTCATTTCTATTCCGTCTAAAAATTCTTCTACAACTACTTTTTTCCCCGCTTCCCCAAATTTTGATTGTTGAATCATTAATTCAAATTCCGCCAGGGCTTCTACATGATTTTTGCAAATAATCACTCCTTTTCCTGCAGCTAATCCATCCGCTTTTAGAACAATCGGCAAAGGATGACTTTGAATATAATGGAGCCCTTCATTAAAATTAATAACGTCAAACTCTTTATATTTTGCAGTTGGAATCTGGTGCCTTTCCATGAAGCTTTTTGCAAATGCTTTGCTTCCTTCCAGCTGTGCCCCAACTTTTGAAGGACCGGTTATAATGATACTTTTCAAAGCATCATCATTTTTAAAAAAGTCATAAATTCCGTTGACCAAAGGTTCTTCCGGACCAACGACTACCATCTCTATTTTATTTAAAATGCAAGCCTTTTTTACTGCTTCAAAATCGTTTATATCAATATCAAAATTTTGTCCAAACTCAGTCGTGCCGGCATTTCCAGGGGTAATAAAAATTTGTGAGCACAATTTGCTCTGGCTTATTTTCCAACAAAGTGCATGTTCCCTGCCGCCCGATCCGAGAATAAGAATTTTCAAAATGGCTTTAATTTATTTGATTAAAAAAAGAATTGCAAGTTATGAAACTTACAGTTTTAAATAAACCAGGAAAGACTTTTTGTAAATGGATTTTCAATAAAAAATATTCTATTCCTTTTGCATGAAAGAAGAGAATACAAAATTGCAGTTATTTATTTGTTTACTATAAAAGTTTGCTCAAAACCAGTGGAATAGAAAATCTAATTATTTCTTTGTTTATTAGCACTCGATTATTTTTAAAATGATCGAATAAAATGAGCGACGAATAGATAAAATTGGGTTATAGTTTTTTTGACACAATTTATTTTTTATCAAAATGAATTATTTGTTTAAAAATTAAACATAGTTTTAAATTTCTCTTTACTTTACAACATAATTAAAATTTATTCTCAAATCAAAACCAAACATTATGGAAGACCAAATAATTCCCGTTGATCTTGCCGAACAAAAAAAAGGCAAACATCCTAAAGCGCTTTATGTGCTTTTCATGACTGAAATGTGGGAACGATTTGCTTACTATTTAATGGTAGGAATTTTATTGCTTTATTTGATTGACGACAAAACCGGCGGCAAAGGAATGACGGAAAAAATGGGTGCCGATGTTGTTGGAAGTTTTATTGCGTTGGTGTATTTAACTCCTTTCATTGGAGGACTGATTGCCGACAGATATCTGGGTTATATTAAATCCATTTTCCTGGGTGGATCTTTGATGTCGCTCGGTTATTTTGGTTTGGCAATTCCAGGCAACACAGCTTTGTATGTTTCGCTTTTATTGATCATTATTGGTAATGGTTTTTTTAAGCCCAATATCTCTACTATTCTTGGAAATATTTATAACCGGGAAGACCTGAAACCCTTAAAGGACAATGCTTACAACATATTTTATATGGGAATTAATATCGGTGCACTCGTCTGTAATTTCGTCGCCGCATATTTAAGAAATCAATACGGCTGGGGCTATGCTTTTGCCGCGGCCGGCGTGGGTTTGATAATAGGAATGATCATTTTGGCAAGTTCTTTAAAAGGAGTTAGAATCGGTGAAATAAAAAAAGAAAACCGCCCGGAAGATATGCCACTTAGCAAAATTTTTGGATACGTCTTTTTACCTGCTATAATTGCTGCGGCTATTGGATGGATAGTACCTACAATGATCTTTGGTTCAACCTTGATGGGAAGTCAATCGAACGACGCGTTTATTTTTGCGTGTCTTCCGATAATTGCATTTTATATTTCTCTTTATGTAAAAGCAACCGGCCAGGATAAAAAGGGAATCGGAGCGCTATTATTTATTTTTGGAATCTCTATTATTTTCTGGACGATCTACAATCAAAATTCCACGGGCCTTACTTTATGGGCACAGAAACATACCGACAGAACCGTTTCGCCAACAGCAGAAAAAGTTGCGGGATCGCTTGGGTTTATGCAAACTGTAAGCACTGCGCCACGATTGGTAAATAAAGTGGATGAAAATTTTGTTGACATAAAAGATCAGGCGGCCGTTGCAGCGCCTGAAGGTAAAAATGATCTGAAATTAGTGGATGGAAATATTGTGGATGCAAAAACAAGAGTTGTTCAGGTGATGGGGCCAGATCCTTATTTTAATAATGTTCCGAAAGAAAAATGGCCGCAGGGAGGAAGTGAAAAAGTAGCCAACACCGAATTATTTCAATCAATCAATCCATTATTTATTATTGTACTTACTTTAATTCTTGTTCCGCTTTTCAGTTATTTACGAAAGCGAAATAAAGAACCAACTACCGCTACAAAGTTTGGAATGGCCTTGTTTATTTCCGGGCTTTCTGCGTTGGTAATGGTGTTCGCCATCATGTCGGTTTCGTCGGTTTATTTACATAAAACATCTCCATATTGGCTTTGGGGAACTTACTTTGTTTTTACAATCAGCGAATTATTATTAAGCCCGATCGGATTATCGTTGGTATCAAAGTTAGCCCCGGCAAGGCTTACAGCGTTACTCATGGGCGGTTGGTTTTTGTCAACGGCCATCGGTGGGAAACTGGCCGGAGTTATGACCAGCTTTTGGGATGATTTTACAGATAAAAAAGTTTTCTTCCTGATATTGGTGATTGGCGCTTTTATTGGAGGAATATTAATTTTCAGCAGATTGAAATCTTTGAATTCAATTGTAAAAGAAAAGACAGGATCGGCGTAATTTTTTTTATTAAATAAATAAAGAGCCCGAGAGTTATTTGTAGAAATATTAGATCAGTTTGCACGTATGATTTTACAATTATACGTATCTTTATTAAAATATTTATTATGACTACTAAACTTACATTGAGCATTGATGAAGAAAAAGTAAAAAAAATAAAACGATTCTCTAAAGAAAAAGGCATTAGTATTTCTAAAATTGTTGAAGAGCATATTGACCATATTACATCTAAAAATCCCCGGGAGAAGCTGGATATTATGAAAATAAAAGGCGTCTTTGGAAAAGCTCCAAAAGGTTTTGATTGGAAAAAAATAAAGACGAATCATTTATTAAAGAAGTATGCTAAATAATCTATTTATTGATACAGATGTGATTTTGGACATCCTACTTGATCGTAAAGAATTTTTTGATGATAGCGCTGCTGTTTTTCAAAAATTTGAAAATGGGGAAGTGTTATTATTCACTTCAACTTCAATAATAATTAATGCGCAATATGTAGGGCAAAAGCAAATTGGTAAGGATGAATGCAGGTTTGCAATAAATTATCTGCTGAGTTATTTTCTTATTATGGAAGCTACCACAGCTCTTGTTAAAAAAGCATACAAATCTAAATTTGTAGATATTGAAGATGCTATCCAATATTATACTGCCACTCAAAATGAAAGTATTGATTATTTTATTACCCGAAATACAAAGGATTTTAGAGCTGGAGAAAGTCGCATGTCGGTTGTAACTCCATCACAATTCTTAAAAATCTTTAAACAAATTTCATGAGCTAAATAGTTTTTCATTTAGTATCTATATAAACTCTTCAAAATTTTTACGCTATTTCGTATTTTTCTTATTTCAATAGTAGACTGTTTTATCCCATTTAAACTATTAGGAATAATATTTGTCTCATTAAAATTCTATTACTTCCTCACTAAAAATTACATTTATGAAAAGAATTCTTTTATACACAACACTTTCATTACTGATTTTTTCTTCGTGTAAGAAAGAAATTACACAAGTTCAAAAAGTAGATCAGGCCTTTTCTGCTGTGTACGATATTGCACCGGCATCGTGGGCTACTACAAATAATGGATTAAGCTATACAGCACAACTTAATATCCCCGAACTTGATAATGTAATTTATCAGAACGGCGCTGTTTTGGTATATCTTTCATTTTCCGGTACCAATTATTATGAAGCGCTTCCCGAAGTATTTGATGGTGTTGCTT
>JBEPVG010000238.1:0-4143 GCA_041691175.1 Chitinophagaceae bacterium | reverse complement strand
GCTATATACATCTAAGCCGGGAATAACATATAACCTGGTGGAATCATAAACCGTTCCGGACACAAGAATTTGTGAGGTGGCCTTTGTTGTCACCAATGCCTGCGCGGTAAACAACAAGCAAAAAAGTTTTAGAGTTAGAAGTTTTTTCAAAATCAGTTGCGATATTACGTCAATGAATTTATGAAAATACAAGCCGCCAAATATTTAACGCGGATTTTACTGATAAGTAAAAATCCGCAAAATCTACTTTTTGGCTTTCCCCGCTAATCGAGCCATTTTAGGTTTGAAATATTTGCTGATAGAGAACATGATCAGGGGAATCAGCGGCGGAATAAAAACTGCATACGTTGGAAAATATAAATAAAGCGCGAGCATGATCATGAAGATTGCCGGAATCGCTAACGCCCGGACAGAATAATATTGCGGCAAAAGGCGCGGAAGATTTTCGGTAAGATGGTTTTTCGGATTGCTCACATATTTCCAGACTATATAATTCATCACTCCCAAAAAGGAAATATTTATGGCGTAAAAAATAACGGGAAGCTTAAGATATTCTAAAAGGTATTCACTGTAGAATGAGGTGCTGAATGGCATTAATACAACACCAAACAGGAAAATAAGGTTGAGCCAAACAAGTTTACTTGTGTAGCCAATGATGAACCCAAATATCCGGTGATGAATGGTCCAGTAAAGCCCTATGATAAAAAAACTTAGTACAAATCCGGTGAATTTGGGGATAAGAGCAATAACAGAATCCGACATTTTTTGGTCAGTGACCGGCGGAAGTATATCAGGAATTTTGAGGTCGATAATCAGTAAAGTAATGGCGATTGCAAAAACGGCGTCACTGAACAGGATCATTCTTTCCAGTTGAAACTCTTTTTTGGTTTCGTGCGAAATGGGAACATTCATGATCTAAAAATATCAAAAAAACGACTTAGAAAAACAGGTTTCGTTTACAAAGTCTTTTTGAGAAAAGCCAAAATATAGATTTTATATTTCGGCTAACGATTTATGAATAAAATCTTCTCTGAACAACGGTAAAAAAATAATTTCGTAGAAATAATTTCTTTTTTTCAAAAAGAATTAAAAAACAAGGCGCAGATTCGAAAAATATTTTTACATTTACGTGACTTCCTTAGTTTCTGTTTTTTAATTGCAAAAACCACCACCGAGGCATTTTAAAACATTTTAGAAACAATTCTTTTTAATCTATGCTTTGAGATCATTTGAGGGCATTTAAAGGCATGCATTTATAGCTGTACTATTGCCATGGAGATTTTCTAGTGATATTTTTTTGTCCATTAAGTCGCGTAAGCTTCTATTTTAATTGAAAGAAAACCGGAGTTCAATATTAATTTACTATACATTAATTTAAATGTATGAATCAAACACAAAAAGTTTTATTTATTAATTCCATTCTTTTTTTTATTTCTGTGGTAGCATTTAGCCAGGAGAAATTTCAGGCTTATTTAAAATTTCCGAGGGAGCTAAATAATAATAAGGTTAAAATATTTTACAGCAACGGTAAAGAATTAAAAATTGTAAGAGGGCCGTTTGAGAATAATGAAGTTACTATTTCTGATAGCTTATATTCGAAATTTGCAACAATAAGTTGTATGTATTACACCAAAGGCGAATCTACATTCAGTACCTCATTTTTTGTCGCAGATATTCCGGCTTCAATTATTATAAATGAGAACACAGATACTCTTGCTAATCCATTTTCAGAATATAAACTCATTAATGCGTATGATATTTCCAAAACTGAAGAATATAAAAACTTCAGGTTATTTATGTCTTTTGAATCCAACGATTATGAAAGTTTTCTAAAAAAGTTCGGGAATCAAATTAGTGGAAATGATTCTTTAAATGCAATCCTCAAAGTAAAATACAAAAATGTATTGAACAAAGAACTTGACTTTGTCAGGCAAAATGGAACCCAGTATTATTCATTATGGATTTTTAAAAATGAACTAATCCCGAGCAAGGATTTCATTTCTGCAGATAGTTTATTAAAGATTTTCAATGTAGCTTTTTCACAAGATCTTAAAAATACTTATGAGGGAAAGCAAGTCGAATCTGTGCTAATGGGAAGAATTAATATTTCGGATAATGATTTCGCAGATTATTTTAAATCTGTTGATATTGAAAATAAAATAGTTGATTTAAAAAATTTTAAAGGAAAATATGTTTTGCTGGATTTTTGGGCTTCATGGTGTGAGCCATGTATCGCAGAGATGGGAACCATAAAAAAGTTAAATGATAAATATTCCAAAATATTGACCGTCATTTCAATTTCAACAGACCGTGATAGAAAACCATTTATGGCGGCCATTAAGAAAAACAAAATGACATGGATCAATATTTTTCATGATATTAATATTGAGAATATTTTTTTAAAGGATACCTCCATACCGCAAGTTTTTTTAATTGACCCTGATGGGAAACGTATATACAACAACATAGAAGAAAAAGATTATGATTTAATTAAGTTAAAAAAAATATTAGAAAAAGGCATATAAAATTGAAGCAATGGACAAATGGTGCAAAGCGATGGGATTATATGTCACACCACAATTTAATTAACGGATACCAACTCCCTGATGGATACGGCATTGAGGATTTACAATATTTTCTTGCAGAATAGTTCCCTGTAGGAAGATGGCCCGATGGAACTTTACCTGCCTGCGGCCACAGGCAAGCTGTTGGGCAGCCAAAGCCTGTTGATGCTAAAAGTTGCGGGCAAAAACAATTTTTATTAATTTAAAAAACTTAAAAAAATGAAAACAACAAAAATGAGCCTTGCTAACATACAAGGCAAACTCAGCAGGGCTGAGATGAAGAATATTATGGCTGGTAGTGGTGACTGTCAATCAAGAGGTAGTAACTGTAGTAGTGCAACTCATCTAAATTGTTGCAGCGGATTAGTTTGCGCCGAATTTAAATGCAAACTTGCCACTTCTCCTGCACAGTAAGCTGTTAAGAAGTTCTCCAAAATGAAATTTTTAATTATCTAATAGAATTGAATATCAAAAAATGGTTAGGTAATACAAATGTTACTGTAATCGTGTTGAAACACATATTTGAATAGATGAGTTAAATTTTTGAAATAGCTTTTTGATAGTTTCCAATATAAACAAGAACCGTTTATTAAAAATTTGATTGACTAAACGGTTCTTTTTATTAAAGATTGGTTTAAAAGGGTTACATTAAAAATATTAAATGTTTGACATTTTTATTGAAAATTTATTTTCAGTATAAATTTCTGATAAATTGGTTTGTATGTCTCAAACTAAAATGATAAGAAACAGAATCTTCTTTTATTTTGTCCTGGTTGCACCCTTGAATATTGTTGGCCAAACGCATCTGGAAAATGACGAATTTACTTTCAGAGGAAAAATTATAGGACAAAGCAACGGCTTCGTTTTTCTAAAATATATCAATAAGACAGGAAAAAAAGTACTATGTAGCTCTAAAATAAAAAATGGCACGTTTTATTTTCAAGGAAAAATTATTGAACCTACAAGGGCAATATTTAAAGGATCTTCAAAATCTTTAGCGGATGATGATCCCAATCTTACTGATTTTTATCTGGAACCGGGAAATATGACTGCAAATGCGGAAAAGAATCATTTTAAGGAAATAAAAATAACAGGTTCTAAATCGCAAAAAGAATATGAATTATTTGAAAAACGTGTATCTGCAATCTCTAATAATTCGGATTCACTTTATGAAAAAATATCTGACATAAGCTATCAATTTATAGTTACTAATCCAGATTCCTATGTTAGCGCTTACCTGGTATCATTATATAAATCAAGGTGGCCGTTGGATTCCATTCGCTTCCTTTATAACCAACTTAGTTCTATAATACAAAAGAGTCTTGATGGAAAAGACATCGCAGAGACAATTAAAGTCATAGACGATAATTTACCCGGCAAAATAGCCAAGCCATTTTCTACCATTGATATAAATGGAAAATTTATAAGTCTTACAAATTTTAAAAGTAGATACGTGTTACTAGATTTTTGGGCAAGTTGGTGTATCCCATGCAGACAAGGTACTTCTCATCTTATAGAACTTTTTAAAAAATACCATGGCAACGGTTTAGATATTATTGGCATATCTGATGATGATGAT
>JBEPVG010000237.1:0-4158 GCA_041691175.1 Chitinophagaceae bacterium | reverse complement strand
ACATTCACACCGCCAGAGACGTAACTTTTATTTCCATTCGTACCAATGATTTTTACCGGCTTGATCTTTACATCTGAATTATTTTTATAAATCAAAACATAGTATTGACTGTTTTCAAATATTAAAGCGCTGGAAGGAACACAAAGCGCATCACTGTTCGTCTTACTCACCACGGTAACACTTGCAAACATTTCAGGTTTTAAGGCATAATCAGGATTGGGCAAAACAATTCTTACTTTCATCACTTTATTCGTTGGGTCAAGTACATTTAAAATCTTATCAACTTTCCCATGAAATATTCTTCCGGGATAGGATAGCGAACTTACATCTACAGCATCGCCAAGATGCACCTCGCTGATGTTTGATTCATATACATTTGCTATAACCCAAACATCTTTCAAATCGGAAATAGTGAAAAGGTCACTTGTATTATCCGGACGGATGGCCATATTATTATTAATTTGCTTTTCAACAACGAAGCCGCTTATGGGTGATTTTACCACAAACTGACCCTGGGTATTTCCTCCGTTTATCTGAAGTACTTCATTGGATCTGTTTAATTGCGATTGGGATTGCTTGAACAATTCCTGCGCAGTAATAAAATCTTTTTCTGAAAGCAATCCGCTTTTGTACATGTCTTCAGAGGCATCCAGATTTTTTTTTGCGATCAGCAAATTTGTTTTTGAAGTTATAAGGTCATTCCCATAACCTGCCATCTCACTGCTTCTTATAACTCCCAATTTCTGACCGGCATTTACATGATCTCCTAATTCCGCTGTTACGCCGGTGATATTCCCACTTACCATAGGAAATATCCTCGCCACTTTATCTTCATTGAAAGATACTTTGCCGGTAAGGGTGAGTGCGTTTACCAGCGGGCATTTTATAACACTATCTATTTGAATGGTTTGCAGCAACGAATCGGAGATCACAAATTTTTGCTTTTCATCGATACTTTTTGGGTCAGATTTACAACTGGAAATAATGAGTATTCCAATCAATAAGAGAGAAGAGATATTTATTCGGGTCATCGCGTTATTGTTTAAAAATTTAAGAAGTCGGATTATTTTATTGGTTAAAAATTATTTTCCCTATAGAAAAATTAAGTTGTTCGAAGGCGCTTATTTTGTTGAAGCGCAATTGGTTTAATTGCAAAACATTTTCTTTGTATGAATTATAAAAATCTAAAAATTCAAGCATGGTAATATTCTTTTTTTGGAAATTGATTGTTACCTGCCCAATGATATTTTCCATGTCTTTTTCAAACTCAGGATCGAAGCCCAGTAAAAGCTTTTCAGAGCGCAAAGCATTTATATAATTGTTAGTCACTTCATTCTTTACTCTCTCCAGGCCGCTTTCATACTGAACTTTATTTACATCAGTTTGTATCCGTGCATTTTTAATATTCCCCTGGTTCCTGTTGAAAAAAGGCAAGGGCAATGAGAAACCAATGGAATTGTAATTCTGCACATAACTCCCCAACCGATCGTAGTTGGCATTGATCGTAATATCCGGTTTTGCGTAAGCTTGTTGTAAACGTAAATTGAAATTGCTGAAGGCAATATTTGCATCCAATGCTTTTAAATCTGGGCGGTTTACTAAAGCGGAATCTATTAATGATTGATAATTGGTTTGGGAAACGACATCATTGGTAAGACTTGAAGTATCCGTAACAGGAATTATAAATCCGGAAGGATTGGAACGTATCAGTAATTTAAGTTCACTCTGTATATTATTAATGTTTGTTTGCAGATTATCATACTCAGCTTGTAATGTATAAAGTTGCGATTTGATCCTCAAAGCATCTATTGGAGCCATAAACCCTTTTTTTACCTGGTCTTCAAAAGCAGGAACTATTTTCTGGAGAGAAGAAATTTCGATCTGGTATAGTTTCGAAGATTGCTCTAAAAAATAAATATTAAAAAAATCACTTCGCAACACAAAACGCAATGTTCTGAGCAGGTCATAAAATTGAAATTGAGTAATATCTATTCCTGATTTGGCAAGGTCGATTGATTTGTTTCTTTTTCCTGCGAGCCTTATAAGTTGAGAAACCTGCACAGATTCTTCGGGTTCAAAGAATCTATGTGTGCTGGTATTATAAAATGCGTTGGAATAAGAAAAGTCAGGGTTGTCATAAAGTTTAGCGGTAATCACGGTCGCCTTCGCAGAATCAATGCTGTATTTCTGTGCGATCAGATCGAGATTTTGATTTAAAAACAAATTCTCTGCCTGGTTCAGAGATAATTTCAGCGTATCCTGTTTATCCTTGGATGATAAAGCTTGTGAAATGCAATAACATGCATTTAAAATCAGACCCAATAGTAAAATGGCCTTTTTCATTTCAAATATTTAAATAAAAAATGGGGAATTAGAGTAAAGCAACAAATACAAACTATTGTTGTTTTAGAATAATTCAATAAATAGTAAAGAATAAGCTGCTCTAAGCTTTGAAAGTGTTATTAGGCTTTTGGTGGAGGAACCAAAATATCATAAGAGACAGAAGGGATAAGCATTTTGGAGAGTTCATGAAAATCTTTTGAATCTTCCTGTACAAATTCATTTTTGACTTCGGTGTTGAATGGTTCTACGGTGTATTCCAGGTTTACAATATGAAAGTTTTGGCCACCGTCATCATTTTCATCATCAGCTTTATGGTCAAAACCCAATTTAACTCTAACGAGTTCTACAATGCTGGTAATGTCATCTTGCTGGTTTCCATTTGCATCGTACACATCAGCCATCGGTGCCTGCGGAAGGAACATGGACGTGTTCATGTGAGAGATCAATAATAAAAATGCAAGAAACCTTTTCATTAGGATGCAAATGTAGATGGACTCGCAATATCTTATTTATTAAAAATTCGCTAAATATTTAAACCGCGTATATTTTAAATCTTTTAAAAGAATACGATTATTTTATCCAGGTTATTTATACGCTAACAGTAAAGCAACGAATTATGCTCTTTTCTATTTCCACTTTTTCAGCGGTTTTTGAAAAAGAGAAAATGAAAAATACAGGTAGTAAAAAAACATCCATAAATCAAAAAAAACAAACCAGGGAAAAAGATCCTTTTCATCTAATCTTTTTGTTGTTTTAAAAATAACAAAGGCCTGAATGATTAACCGGATTCCAAAAACAATCAAGACCAATTTCCAGTTAAAGAAAAAAAGTGATACAATAAATAACGGATAAAAAAGGAAAAGTGAAAATGCATAAAGACCTAATAAAAGCTTAGGGATTGTTTTGTAATATTTACTGGTTGTGTAATGTCGTTTTTTTTGTGAGATCCACTGTTTCCAGGTCTTTGCAGGTTCTGAAAGCGTGAATGCTTCTTTATCAATTACAATAGCCGTATTTTTTTTCGTAGTTGCTTTGTTGATAAAAAGATCGTCATCCCCACCAGGAACATGATTGTGTGCGGAAAATCCTTTGTGCCTGAAAAATACTGATTTCTTATAACTTAAATTTCTTCCAACACCCATATAAGCCATTCCTGATTTTGCATAAGACAAGTATTGCAAAGCTGTATGAAACGTTTCCCAGCGAACCATTTTATTAAAAAAACCTTTCTTTTTATGCATGGCTCCATAACCTAAAACAATTTCAATTCCGTCATTAAAGCCGCTTTGCATTTTTTCAATCCAGAACTCTGAAGCAGGCACGCAATCGGCATCTGTGAGCAAAACGATTTCATACTTTGCAGTCTTAATTCCAATGCTTAATGGAAACTTTTTACCGGGAATAAATCTAGCTTCCTGTTTTAATTCTACTATTTGCAATTGTTTGAAACTGCGTTGATATTCTTCCAGGATGTATTTGCTTTCATCCAACGAATTATCATTTACAACAATCACTTCATGAGTCGTCGGATATTTTTGAACCAAAGCGCCGGGGAGATTTTTTACCAGGTTTGCAGCCTCATCTCTTGCACAAATAATTACAGAAACAGGATGTGTTTGAGAAATATTTATTGGCTTTGTTTTCAAAAGAGCGAGCCGCAAAAAGAAAAATAAATAATATAATAATTGTATAAAGGTGATTATACAAAAAGCAAGAAAAATAATATTTCCAGTTTGAGAAAAAAAATCAGTCAGTTTCATATGCATGCAAACATACTTGCGTTACATATAGTTGCAAAATATTAATGAAAGTGAT
>JBEPVG010000236.1:0-4159 GCA_041691175.1 Chitinophagaceae bacterium | reverse complement strand
ATCTTGGTGGTGGTACATTTGATATTTCAATTCTTGAATTAGGCGAAGGCGTTTTTGAAGTAAAATCTACTAATGGTGATACGCATCTTGGTGGCGATGATTTTGATAAAGTAATTATGGATTGGCTTGCCTCTGAGTTTAAAAAGGACGAAGGAATTGATCTTCACAAGGATCCGATGAGCTGGCAACGTTTAAAAGAAGCTGCTGAAAAAGCAAAGATTGAATTATCTTCTTCTACAGAGACAGAAATTAATCTTCCTTACATCACCGCAGTAGATGGTGTCCCAAAACATTTGGTGAAAAAATTAACGCGTGCTCACTTTGAAAAATTGGCCGATGATCTTTTCTCACGTTGTTTAAAACCGTGCGAAGCAGCTTTGAAAGATGCTGGCTTAAGTACAAATGAAATCAACGAAGTTATTTTAGTTGGTGGGTCAACACGTATTCCAAAAGTGCAGGAAATTGTAGAAAATTTCTTTGGCAAAAAACCACATAAAGGAGTAAATCCTGATGAAGTTGTTGCGATTGGAGCAGCCATCCAGGGTGGCGTTTTAACCGGAGAAATTAAAGACGTTTTGTTATTGGATGTTACTCCGCTTTCTTTAGGAATTGAAACTATGGGTGGCGTGATGACAAGATTGATTGACAGCAACACTACCATTCCGACGAAGAAAACAGAAGTATTTTCTACGGCCAGCGATAATCAACCCGGAGTGCAGATTCATGTATTGCAGGGCGAACGCCCATTGGCTTCACAAAATAAAAGTCTTGGAACTTTTAATCTGGATGGAATACCACCCGCACCACGGGGCGTTCCGCAGGTAGAAGTAACTTTCGATATTGATGCCAATGGAATTTTGAATGTTTCTGCAAAAGATAAAGGCACTGGAAAATCTCATAATATCAGAATTGAAGCTGGCAGCGGTTTGAGCAAAGAAGAAATTGAAAAGATGAAGAACGAAGCTAAAGCAAACGAGTCTTCTGATAAAGCAGAAAGAGAAAAAATTGATAAATTGAATCAGGCTGACAGTCTAATCTTTCAGACAGAAAAACAATTGAAAGAATATGGCGATAAAATTTCAGCTGATAAAAAAGCACCGATCGAAACTGCTTTGCAAAAGCTGAAAGAGGCGCATAAAACCCAGGATGTAGCCACAGTTGATTCATCTTTAGCCGAATTGAATGCTGCATGGACCGCCGCAAGCGAGGAAATGTATAAAGCAACCCAAGGCGCTCCGGACGGTAATGGACAGCCAAATGCAGAACAACCTCAACAGGAAAGTGCAGAATCAAATGCAGGCGGAGATAATGTAACCGACGCTGAGTTTGAAGAAGTGAAATAATTTTATTTGAATAAAAAATGAAAAGCCATCTTGCAAAAGATGGTTTTTTTTTATTTATTATTTAAAAAATCTGAGTTTGTGCAAGTCCGTTAGTTAACTGTTTTTTTATAAGGGTAATGAAAAATAAAAAGTACTTCCGTTGCCTTCAATACTTTCAACCCACATTTTCCCGCCATGCTGGATTACAATCTGACGCGAAAAATAAATCAGGTTATGTGTGTTTTCAAAAAGGTCACCAAAATGATTATCAAATTTACTTTCCGTCATAATTTGGTTTTTGAAATGTCCTCATAAAAATAGAGAATAATGTTGTGGAATGTAAATTGTTTCGAATACCAAACAAACGTTTTTTTCTCCTTTTTACAAAAATGAACAAAGGGAATATTCGATATTTGTTGCTTTACTGATAAAGTCTAATCTTAATTAACTAATTTATTGTGTATTTTGTACATTCCAACGCAAACCAGTTAAATTGTATTTTTTAATCTATTTTAAAAAATGAAAATCGACTTTTACATCAGGTATCATACTATTTTTGGGGAACAACTATTCATTTCTGGAAATAATGAATTTTTAGGAGATAATGATCCGGAAAAAGCGATTTTGCTTAAATGGTTCAATGAAGATTTTTGGACCATCACTATTGATTTTCCTGAAAACTTTGATGATAGTATACATTATAAATATATTCTTAAAGACATCAAAGACGTTATGATTTTCGATGGCGAAGAAAATCGTTTTATTGATCTTTCTTCAAAAAAAGTAAAGTCTTATTCTGTTTTTGATACATGGAATGCAGCAGGAAATGTGTGGAATGTTTTTTTTACAAGAGCCTTCAGCAAAATATTATTACCTCCTCTTTCAAAAATAAAAGTATCAAAACCCCGTAAAGCAAATCATATTTTCAGAGTAAAAGCACCTTTGTTAAATCCAGGTGAAACTATCTGCCTGTGCGGCTCCACAAAAAACTTGGGTAATTGGAATATAGATAAACCGATCATTCTTACTCCCGAAAATAAATGGTACACGACGAGTATTTTTCTTGAGGAAAATGAATGGCCGGCAAGTTATAAATATGGCATTTACGATCTTATCGAAAATAAATTAATAGGTTTTGAAGAAGGTGAAAACAGAATCATCCGCAAATTTGAAGAAACAGAAAAAGGAACGATTATTTTTAATGATGGTTTTATCAATTATCAGCGTGGCCTTTGGAAAGGTGCCGGTATTTCAATTCCGGTTTTTAGTTTACGTTCTCAAAAAGGTTTCGGTGTTGGAGAATTTTCTGACATTAAATTATTAATTGAATGGGCCCGGAAATGTGGATTGAAATTAATCCAGCTTTTACCAATAAATGATACTACTGCCCATTACGATTGGCACGATTCCTATCCATATGCTGCCATCTCTGCCTTTGCTTTACATCCGATTTATATCAATCTTGAAAAAGTTGCCGGCAAAGAATTTTCTTCAATTATAAAACCTTTAAAAAGAAAACAAAAACAACTCAATGATCTGGAAGAATTTGATTATGAACAGGTAATGAAATTCAAATTGTTGGCTTTAAAAGAATTGTTTGAAGCAATGAAGAATGATTTTAAAAATGATTTGCTTTATTTTGAATTCTTTGAATTAAATCGCCATTGGTTGGTACCTTATGCAGCATTTTCATATCTGCGTGATAAATATAAAACTCCTGATTTTTCTAAATGGAAAAGTAATAAGTCATACAATGAACAGGCAATACAAAAGCTGGTGGTTCCTTCACAAGAACATTACGACCGGATTTTATTTTTTTATTTTGTTCAGTATCATTTGCATTTGCAAATGAAAGAAGTATCTGATTATGCTCACAATCAAAAAATTGTTTTGAAAGGAGATATTCCAATTGGTGTTTATCGTTTTGGTTGTGATGCCTGGGTAAATCCATCCTTGTATAACATGAATGAACAGGCTGGAGCGCCACCTGATGATTTTGCTGTAAAAGGTCAGAACTGGGGCTTCCCAACATATAATTGGCAGGAAATGAGTAAGGATAATTACAATTGGTGGCGGCGCCGCTTCGACCAGATGAGCAATTATTTTGATGCTTTTAGGATCGATCACATTCTTGGGTTTTTTAGAATATGGAGTATTCCCATGGATTCTGTTGAAGGAATTATGGGAAGATTTGTTCCCGCAATCCCTGTAGATATTTCTGAATTTCAACAAAGAAATATTTCGTTTGCCCATGACCGTTATTGTAAACCATTTATCAATTTTGATGTTCTAAAAACTGTTTTTAATGAAAGAGCAAATGAAGTTTTAGAAAACTATTTAGACGAAACTTCTGCTGAAGAATATTCGTTGAAAAGTTTTGTAAATACACAGGCAAAAGTGGCTGAATTCTATAAAGATAAAAATGATGATTTCTTAAAAAATGGTTTGTTTACTTTGATAAGCAACGTGATACTTTTTGAAGAAGAAAATTCTAACGGTCAAAAATTCCATTTTAGAATTTCGATTGATAAAACATCATCATTTTTTCAACTAGATGATTATACAAAAAGTGTTTTGTGGCCACTTTACATAGATTATTTTTATTATCGCCAGAATGATTTTTGGGAAAAAGAAGCCATGAAAAAATTGCCATCTTTAAAACGAAATACCAATATGCTCGTTTGTGGCGAAGACCTGGGAATGGTACCTCCATGTGTGCCGGATGTGATGAGTCAATTAGCAATTCTTAGCCTGGAGATTGAACGTATGCCAAAAAATCCCGGAACAGAATTTTTTCATCCGAATGATGCGCCTTATTTATCCGTCGTTACGCCATC
>JBEPVG010000235.1:0-4197 GCA_041691175.1 Chitinophagaceae bacterium | reverse complement strand
GGTGCGAGGGATCCGCATGTTTGTATTAGAGACAGTTCCAAAACCGTATTTTTCAGATTCTACTCAATCGAATAAAAATATTTTCTAATTTTTTTCCACAATTTATTTTATAACTTTTTCAGAAAAAATTTTAGATGTAAGTTTGCTCGACCTCACGGATTTTTCGTTTCATTTTCCTTTCCGCGGTCAGTTTTTATTGTCATTCAAAACACCATAATTTTTCAGGTTGTTTGGAAGGCATTTTATTTTTTAATCAAACAATAAAAATGGCTAAATACATTTTCGTAACAGGCGGCGTTAGTTCTTCATTAGGCAAAGGGATCATTGCTGCTTCATTGGCAAAGCTTTTACAGTCAAGGGGTTTAAGAGTTACTATTCAAAAATTTGATCCTTACATTAATGTAGATCCCGGAACTTTAAATCCTTATGAACATGGAGAATGTTTTGTGACAGAAGATGGCGCTGAAACGGACTTAGACCTTGGGCATTACGAACGTTTTTTAAATATAAATACCAGCCAGGCGAATAATGTGACAACAGGAAGAATTTATCAAACCGTAATCAACAGGGAAAGAGAAGGGGATTATTTAGGAAAAACGGTGCAGGTCATTCCTCATATTACTGATGAAATCAAACGCAGAATGATGTTGCTTGGAGAAAAAAACGAGTTCGATGTAATTCTTACAGAAATTGGCGGCACCGTTGGTGATATTGAGAGCCTTCCGTTTATCGAAGCAGTGCGTCAAATTCAATGGGAATTACCGGATGAAGATTGCCTGGTCGTACATCTCACTTTGATTCCTTATTTGAAAGCTGCAAAAGAATTAAAAACAAAACCGACACAACATAGCGTAAAATTAATGAGCGAGAATGGTGTTCATCCGGATATTTTAGTTTGCCGAACCGAGCGCCCATTGAATGAAGATTTAAAAAGAAAAATCGCGCTTTTTTGTAACGTAAAAGTAGAGGCTGTTATTGAAGCTGCCGATGCGTCAACCATTTATGAAGTTCCCATTGCGATGCTTCGCGAAAAACTTGATCTAATTGTTTTAAAAAAATTAAATATTACCAATTATAATGAACCGGCATTAAATAAATGGAAAGAGTTTTTGGAAAAAGTAAAACATCCGGGAAATAAAGTCACCATTGGGCTTATTGGAAAATACATCGAATTACAGGATGCTTATAAATCTATCCTTGAATCCTTTATTCATGCCGGGGCAATGAACGATTGTAAAGTACAGGTAGTAAATGTACATAGCGAATATATTGATGAAGAAAGTGTAAATGAAAAATTAATGGGTCTTGATGGCTTGTTAGTTGCTCCAGGCTTCGGATTCAGAGGTGTAGAAGGAAAAATTATCGCGGTGAAATATGCGCGTGAAAATCATCTCCCGTTCTTTGGAATTTGCCTTGGAATGCAAATGGCTGCCATTTAATTTGCCAGAAACGTCTTAGGAATTAAAGACGCCGATTCTACAGAAATGAATCCTGACACGCCGAATCCGGTTATTGACATGATGGAGGAACAAAAAAAGGTTACGATGAAAGGTGGTACTATGCGTTTAGGTTCTTATCCTTGCGTGATCAAAGAAGATTCACTCGCTTATTCTATTTATGGTAAAACAGAAATAAATGAGCGCCACCGTCATCGTTGGGAGTTTAATAATAAATATCTAAAACAATTTGAAGATGCCGGTATGATGGCAAGTGGCATCAATCCCCAAAGTGGTTTGGTTGAAATTATGGAGCTAAATAATCATCCCTTTTTTATTGGTGTGCAGTATCATCCTGAATTAAAAAGTACAGTAGAAAATCCACAACCTATTTTTGTACATTTTATAAACGCAGCAAAACAATTTGCCCAAATTAGCCTTGCAAAAAATGAAATCTCAAAAGTGGACGCTTAATTCTTTTTTTTACTTTATTTATTTAACATTTTTCTTTTTTTTTCAATTAAACGGCAAAGGTGGTAATTACGTCTATGATGTATCTTTGAAATCTTTTTAAATTATTTTTTATAAATTAATTTTCATGATGAAAATCTTACTTTTTGGATTCCTTACTTTTTGTGGTTCAAATATTTTTGCTCAAAATAATAAATTAGGCACCAGCGATCCTGTGGCAAAAACAATTTTAGATAATGTTAGTGCGAAATTTAAAACTTATAAAACCGTTACAGCAGATTTTACTCTAAGTATTACCAACGCCTCTGGCAAAGTAGAAGGCACTAAAAAAGGCATTGTTTATATGAAAGGTTCAAAATATAAGGTAAATATTTCAGGTCAGGAAATCTACAGCGATGGAAATAATATTTGGACTTATGATAAATCAGCCAATGAGGTCCAGGTTACTAAATTTGATGCTTCTTCAAATACAATTACCCCTCAAAAAATGTTTACCAATTTTTATGACAAAGACTTTCTTTATAAATTAAATGGTGAAATTAAACAAGGTAAGAAGACTATCCAGGAAATAGAATTAACCCCTGTAGACAAATCAAAAACATTTTTTAAGGTCCTCGTCGAAATAGACAAAGCCACAAAAAATATTGTTTCTACCAAAGTATTTGAGAAAAACGGAAATCGATATATTTATTCGGTTACTGCAATGAAAACGAATACCACTCTTCCAGAGTCATTATTTGTTTATGATCCGAAAAAATACCCAAAGGTAGAAGTGGTGGATTTACGATAAAATATTTTTTCATTATTGTTTTAAAAAGCGCTTTTCTGAAAGCGTTTTTTTATTCAGACCAACTAAAAGAATCTATTTTCAAACCAGCTAAATGAATTACTCTGTCAATCACTGTTGCTACAGCTTCTTCGATCGTTTTTGGTTTACTATAAAATGAAGGAGAAGCAGGGCAAATTATTCCACCGGCCTGAGTAATTGCTTCCATATTTTTCAAATGAATCAGATTATATGGAGTTTCTCTTATCACACAAATCAACTTTCTTCTTTCTTTTAAAATTACATCGGCGGCTCTTGATATCAAATCATTTGAAATACCGGATGCTATCCTGGCTACAGTTCCCATACTGCATGGAACGATAATCATTATATTATAATTTGCAGATCCGGATGCGAAAGGTGCCATAAAATCATTTTTCTCATAATATTTAGCATCGTAAATATTGTAACCACTCTCTCCCAATTCCGTCTTCCAAACAATTTTGGCATTATCTGTGATTATTATTCCTAAATCCGACCACTGCGATTTTATTATAGAAAGCTTATCTAATAGTACCTTTGCATAAATGGAACCACTTGCACCAGATATGGCAACAATAATCTTGTTCATGTGAAAGAAATTTAAATAAATATTTTATAAAAAATCAAATAAATTAAAATAAAGTTCGTTTAATATTTATGGATAAAAAAGTGATCCTTGCATTAGTTCTGTGTTTGTTTGTTTTTTCATTTGCTAAAGTTAAACCAACCGAAAAAGAAAAAATAAATTGGTTGACAATAGATGAAGTAAATGTGAAAATGCAAAGCGAACAAAAGCCGGTAATTATTGATTTATATACAGATTGGTGTTATTGGTGTAAAGTAATGGATAAGAGAACTTATACAAACTCTAAAGTTATCTCTTACATCAACGAACATTTTTATGCTGTAAAATTAAATGCAGAAACAAAAGATGTGGTAAAATGGAATAATAAAAATTTTGATTACAATTCGGAAAATAAAGTAAATGATTTCGCGTTATATGTTACACAAGGACAATTGGCATTTCCAAATACGGTGATTTTTCCGGAGAATGAAAAAGGTCCTGCAGCGGTTCCGGGATTTATGGAACCTAAAGAAATAGAAGTGATCCTTAAATATTTTGGGGAAGGATTTTACAAAACCCGAAATTTTAATGATTATTCTGCAAATTTTAAAACAACATGGTGAAAGCCATAAAAAATTATAAAAGCTGCAAAAGCAGTTTAAACTCGGTTTTTCATAGGATATTGGATTATAACAGGGGTGGATTTCCATCCGGCCCCTTTTCTTTTTCTTTTTCTTTTGAAAAATAATTTAACCAATGCAACTTTTTGAGGTCAAATTTGGTCTTATGATACAAAGGTCTAAGAATTTAAAGTTAAAATAGAGGCGAAAGCCATAAAAATATAAAAAACTGCCTCAGCAGTTTAAACTCGGTTTTTCATAGGATATTGGATTATAACAGGGGTGGATTTTTATCCG
>JBEPVG010000234.1:0-4204 GCA_041691175.1 Chitinophagaceae bacterium | reverse complement strand
AAAATCGCTACTCATAAGCGTAAAAAGCGTTTAAGAAAGAATCGTCATAAGAAGAGGTAATTAATTATTTACTTTTACTTTCGCACGCCGGTAAATCCGGCATTATCTTTTTCCTTCAATTTTGTTTAGGGAAATTAATTAAAAGATTTTAGTTGAATAAGGAACTCATTATAAATGCTGCCCCTCAGGCAGTTGAAATAGCCTTACTTGAGGATAAAAAGCTTGTAGAAATGCATAACGAAAATGCAAACTCGAGCTTTGGTGTGGGCGATTTGTATTTGGGGAAAGTAAAGAAATTAATTCCAGGCCTGAACGCTGCTTTTATAGATGTAGGTTTTGAAAAAGATGCTTTTTTACATTACTCAGATCTAAGCCCTTACGTGCGTTCCATATTAAAATTCACCAAACTATCTATTAATGATACTTCGGACTCTGGCGTTGATTTCGGATCTTTTGTGGTGGAACCTGAAATTGTAAAAACAGGGAAAATTGCTGAGGTTTTGGGTGGCAAACCCAATATTCTTGTACAGATTTTAAAAGAACCAATTGCTGCCAAAGGGCCGCGCCTTAGTTGCGAGCTTTCTTTGCCCGGCAGGTTTGTTGTACTTACTCCCTTTAATGATATCATTGCAGTTTCAAGAAAAATTCATTCTTCCGAAGAAAGGAAAAGACTTCAAAAAATAATTGAAGCCATCAAGCCAAAAAACTTTGGAGTGATCGTACGCACGGCGGCTGAAGGAAAACACACCAGCGAACTTCATGAAGATTTGTTGGGTTTAATAAATACCTGGAAAAACATCCAAACGAATTTAAAAGGCGCAGTTCCTCCTACGAAAATCATGAGTGAAGAAGGCAAAACCAACAGCATTTTACGGGATCTGCTTACAGAAGATTTTAATAAAATCGTAGTAAATGATAAAAATATTTTCAACGATACCAAGACTTACCTTCAACGGATAGCGCCTGAAAAAACTGATATTCTTTCTTTTCATAGCAATGGCTCACCCATTTTTGATTCTTATGGAGTTACCCGCCAGGTAAAGGCTAGCTTTGGTAAAACAGTAAACCTTCCCAGCGGAGCTTACTTGATTATTGAACATACGGAAGCGCTGCATGTGATAGACGTAAACAGTGGCTACAAAAGTGTAGGGAATAATCAGGAAGAAAACGCATTTGAAACCAACCTGGAGGCTGCTGCCGAAATTTCTAGACAATTAAGATTAAGAGATATCGGTGGAATAATTGTCGTGGATTTCATTGACATGAAATTATTGGAACACAAAAAGAAACTGGCAGAACAAATGGAGTCTTTCATGCGTAAAGACCGGGCAAAACATGCGGTGCTGGCGATCAGTAAATTTGGCCTGATGCAGATAACCCGTCAACGCATGAAACCAGAAACGAACATTAATACCATGGAGCTTTGCCCGAGTTGTGGTGGTACCGGCAAGGTTTCTGCCACATTGGTTCTGGAAGATGAGATCGAAAAAAATCTCAGTTACCTGATCATGCAAAAACATACCGGATTAAATATTGAAGTCCACCCGATCCTCGATGCTTATCTTACCAAAGGGTTCATTTCAAAAAGGATGAAATGGAGTTTTAAATTTAAACAAAAGATAAAAGTGCGCCCAAACACTAATTATCATCTTACCGAATTTCATTTTTTTGATAAGAATAATGATGAAATAAAATTGCAATTGTAAGTTTCCCGTTTACAAAGAAAACAGAAATTCAGGTTATTTATTGGTCTACTGTGACAACTCAAGCATTTATTTATTAAAATGATTCCCCTCACTTTCTTTATTAAAATCCTTCCCTAGATTTCTTTGTGTGCTTATAATTGAGTTCCTTAGTTTTGTTATTATTTTAAGAAACAATAAATGATGAATTACATTCCAAAGGAAGATCGCTACGAACAAATGCAATATCGCCGATGTGGTAACAGTGGCATAAAATTGCCTTTAATTTCTTTAGGCTTATGGCACAATTTTGGAAAAATTGATGACCTGGAAAATTGCAGAAGTATTATGCATACTGCTTTTGACCATGGCATTACTCATTTTGATTTAGCAAATAATTATGGTCCACCGCCCGGCGCTGCTGAAGAAACTTTTGGTAAAATATTTAAAGAGGATTTTAAATCTTATCGTGATGAATTAATTATTTCATCGAAAGCAGGCTATAAAATGTGGGAAGGTCCGTACGGTGATTTTGGTTCCAAAAAATATTTGATTTCAAGTCTTGATCAGAGTTTGAAAAGAATGGATTTGGAATATGTAGATATTTTTTATCATCATCGTCCTGATCCCGAAACTCCATTGGAAGAAACCATGACAGCCCTTGATCTCATCGTTCGACAGGGAAAAGCATTGTATGTCGGCATTTCGAGTTATCAACCGGATGATGCAAAAAAAGCAATTGAAATGTTGCGTCAATTAGGAACGCCATGTCTTATTTGCCAGCCAAGATATTCCCTGTTCGACCGCTGGGTGGAAGACGGATTATTAGATGTTTTGGAAGATGAAAAAGTAGGTTGTATCACTTTTTCCTCATTAGCCCAAGGGATGCTTACTAATAAATATGTAGAAGGAATTCCTGAAAACTCAAGAATTGGCCGGCATCTTGAAAACGGCGCTATCACTGAATCACAAGTCACTCCTCAAATAATTGAGAAAGTAAAACAGTTAAATGAAGTGGCAGCAAACAGAAATCAAACGTTGGCACAAATGGCGCTTGCATGGGTTTTGAAAGATAAAAGAATTACATCTGTCATTCTTGGAGCCAGCAAACCTCAGCAGGTAAAAGAAGGAATTGATGTGATAAAAAATATTGATTTTAGCAAAGATGAATTGAATAAAATTGAATTTATTTTACATCAGTAAATTTTCGTTTGTACATAAATTGCGCAAACAAAATATTTTAAACAACATATTATGAGTCAGGAATTAAAAAAAAGTAAAGGCAATAAAACAAATGAAAGCGGGCATCACGATAAAGACTGGAATTTTGACCCACGAAACGAAAATTATTATTTGGGAAAAATAAATGAATCGGGCGAAAGTGACGACAATATGCGGTATTTCACTGACGGTAAAACAGGCCGCTATTATCGGAAAGGAGAAATTATTCCGCCAACGGAGACGGAACCAGTTATTAAAGAACCTTTTTTAAATAATTCTCTTGAAGGCAAAAGAAAAAGAAATTTCAGTTTTCGATTATCCGACAGCGAAAGCAAAAAGAGCAATATTCGCTAAAGAAATCTGCCTGATGCTACTTCAACAAGTAAACTATTTTTGGCCTATAATGGCAAGTTATTATCATTTATTATTCAAAGTAAAAAGGAAGTGTCAGAAAAAAAAGATTTATCCGGTCATATTGTTTATTATGCAATGAAAGAAGCAGTTGAAATATGAAAGAGGACAAAAGAAATTACCAGGAACAATGGCTTGAAAAAACAGAACACGACCTGTTGGCATCGCGATTAATTCTTGATCATCAGCCACATGAATTATGGGCCCGAAAGTTTTAAAATTTTGAAAGAAAACTTGCCGGAAGATATTAATTGAAAAGATGCGAAATTTATAATCATTTAACCTTTATTGAACAGTTAAGGCTACTCCTACAGATAACAAATTTGCTTTTAACTTAGGTGATTGTTCTAATGCAGTCCCATCACTCGATTGAAGATGTTTATTATTAAGCCCCAGATGATAAGAAATGCGCAAACCTAAGAATAGATTGTCTGATTTATCTATTGAAAAATCGTAATTAGCCGCGATGTTTAAATAAGTTAAATCATCAGATTGAATATTTCTTTCGCCCGTAAAATTCTCTAACGATTCAGGATAAGAGGTTGGCGCACTAGCGTGATTAACAAAGCTGTATTTATACTGCATCCAGCCAAATCCAATTCCAGGGTAAAAATATTGCTCTTTATGATTCCAGAGCACATAATGAATAGTGTAGTCGTTGCTTACTGCAGTTGCATTCACTGAAATATTTTGATCATTCTTTTTTTCACTTGCAATCGCAAGGCCGATAACAGGAATTATTTTTGCCTCAGGTCTTAATTTTGATAAATAAATATTTGAGCTAAAACCTATTGATTCTTTATCAATTGCAACAGGTAAATTTTGTTGTTTTAAAGAATTTATAAACTCGCTATTATCAAACTTTGTAGCATTAATATTTACAGATACAG
>JBEPVG010000233.1:0-4217 GCA_041691175.1 Chitinophagaceae bacterium | reverse complement strand
GGTATATTCGACTTATCCACAGTTTAGAGCCCGTAATAACGAGGTAGAAAGTATATATGACCGCATCAACGATTGTTTTGAAAGAAGCCTGAATGGGAAAGCTGTTGATAGTTCCACCAGGGAAATGAAGGCGATATACGCTTATATGAAATGGATAGGAGAGGGAGTTCCTAAGGGTGTTGCAAAGGCTGGTACCGGCCTCGTGAAATTGAAATATCTGGATACAGCAGCTAACCCACTTTCAGGCAGAAAAGTATATGTAGCCAACTGTCAATCGTGCCACGGAAGAGACGGCCAGGGTGTAAAAAATGAACAGGTCACCGGGTATATATTCCCTCCATTATGGGGCAAGCACAGTTATAACGACGGTGCGGGTTTGTACCGCCTGAGCAATTTCGCAGCATTTATAAAAAACAACATGCCTTTTGGTACAGACTACCATAAGCCGCTCTTATCTGATGAAGAAGCCTGGAACCTGGCGGCATTTGTCAACAGCCAGCCTCGTCCTCATAAAAACCAGCGCATGGATTGGAAAAATATTACAAAAAAACCGTTTGACTTTCCTTTCGGTCCTTATATAGATTCTTTCAGCGAGAAGCAACATAAATACGGACCATTTGGCCCCATTAAAAAATACATTATAAAACAACCTATTTAAAAAAGCAATTATCATCAAATAAATTAAAAAATAAAAATGAAAAAGTTAACCTTCATGTTGTTTTGTTTCATCGCAACAGCAACAACAACTTCAGCACAAACCAGTAAACAGCTTTTAGAAAAAAACAGGAATTTTACCGGAGTTGTTGCTACACAAAAACATTACCATGCCATTTACCAGTTAGATACCAATGATCCGAAAACAATTGAAAAAACATTTCGGAATATCAACAATGCCTTGACTGACCCAAGGCTCCAGGGAAAATTACAGGTTGAATTGATCGCATACAGCGGCGGAACAGACGCTTATCTTAAAACTGGAAAATATGAAAACGATTTAAAATCTTTGGTGGAGAAAGGGGTAATTGTAGCTCAATGTAGTAATACATTAAAAGAAAGAAAAATAAGCCGTGATGAAATATTTGATTTTATAGGTGTGGTACCAACCGGAAACGGAGAACTTATTATTCGCGAAGCCCAGGGTTGGTCTATTGTTAAACCATAATTATAAGCAAAAATGAAAAAGTTATTGATCACGATTTTAATAAACAGTTTTGTAATGACCACAATGGCACAGGACCATCGTTTTGATCCACCCTGGAATTCGCCACCTGAAAGCAGTGTGATGTTTACCATACCCGGGGTAGATAATGTTCCGGATATTTATGGAGACATCAACGACCCGCAATTGGTCGTGTTTTTCGCTGGAAACCAATTTATGAGTATTGATGATCTGTTTGCTTCGTTTAAGAAAGAATATCCGCAATATCTTCGGATTTTTGCGGAAACATTACCTCCCGGGATTCTCGCAAAACAAATTGCCGGAGGTTCTATAACGATTGGGAATATGCGAATCACACTAAAACCTGATGTATATACAGCCGGCAAAAGCAGAATATTACAAATGACCGATCTTTTTTCAGATACTGCAGCGTATGCCTATAATAAATTAGCCATCATGGTATCAAAAGGAAATCCGAAGAAAGTAAAAGGATTAAAAGATTTGGGAAGAAAAGAAATCAGGGTTAGTATGCCAAATCCTGCCTGGGAAGGAATTGGAAAACGGATAGAAGAAGCTTATGTAAAGGCCGGGGGAAAGGAACTTAAAAATAGGATCATGGTGAAAAAGGTAGCAGACAGTACCACATATCTCACTCAGATTCATCATCGCCAATCACCCATGCGCATTTTATATCATCAAAGTGACGCGGCACCTGTTTGGTTTTCTGAAGTTTATTATCAGCAAATGATCCACCATCCGGTGGAGATGGTGCGCATTCCCGAAAATGAAAATATTACCGCAACTTATATGGCTGGCCTGATGAAAAACGCACCACATGCACAGGCCGCAAAAGATTTTATGAATTTTCTTGTAAGTCCAACGGCTAAAGCGATATATCAAAAATATGGATTCACCACAAATTAAAATATTATAAGAATATGAGAAAAAAAATTGAGGAAGAATAGCTATAAGTGTGCTGATAGAAAGTAGCCCCAATGTATGTTTGCGGGTAAAAAGGGAGCAGCAGACGAACAAAGATTGCCTTTTTATGTTCTTCAGTTTTTGACTTTCTGCTGTTTAAAGACAAGCATCATTCTTCTTCAATAAATTATTAGTTTACAGATTCATTTTTGCAGATCACCCATCCAAATTGCATTTTACTCAATACTGTTACACTCTTCCAAAAGTTGGTTTAATTTACAAAAATAAATCAGGAATAAAAACAACTAACTTTAAAGAATAATTTTTGTTATGTCTGTAAACAGGTGCATATCAAAATGTCGCGGGTTGGTGGAGACACCAGTCCGGGTGGGCCGCCGTTGGCGGTGCCCACACTGCCCACTTTCAACGCGGCGATGCGACATTTTGAAATACACTCCTGTATTCTCGCATACAAGCAGGCTTCTGAACAGTGTGTGCCATAATATCGACCACTTGACTAATGACATCTTATATCTGTATCTTTCATATAATTTCAGTTTATCAAAAAAAAACAGCTCCCGCTACTTTCACAGTTTTTCAATTGAAAAATTATTGTGTGTTTTCTTATTGACCTGTTTTTCTTTTTTTATTAAAAATGTTTCTGCCCAAGCTCCAACACTTGATAGTTTAAAAAAAGTATTGCCTTTACTCAAGGATAAAGCAAGAATTGATTGCCTGAATGAATTGGGATTTGAATATTCAAATCCATACTGGGGTGTATCAAAATATATCCAGACAGATACTGCAATGCTTTATACAAAGCAGGCGCTAAATGAATCTTTGAAATTAAATTACGTACCGGGGATCGGAAAAGCATATCAAAATATGGGAATGGTGGAGGAAGAACATGGCAATTATATTAAATCGGAATATTACACAGCTCTTGCTATCCCAATTCTTGATAGCCAAAATGTGCAGATCGAATTTCATAGAGCAAGAATTAATTATGGCTGGTGCAAATTTAACACTGGAAAATACAATGAGGCGATTGAGATTTATCTAAAAGAATTGGCCTATTATAATAAAATAAAAGATACCATACATGTTGCAATGATCAATAGAATGATTGGCAAAGCTTATGATCGGCAGGGTTATTCAGAAATGGCTTTTAATTATTATGAAGTGGATTTGAAAAGTAAGAAAAATGCAAACGATATATGGGGGAATCTTCGTTCACCGCTCTATAAAGCTGATTTATATTTTTCTGTGGGAGATACTATTAATGCAATTTTAAATTATCGCGAGGCTGCTTTTTATGCTAGAAAACAACATATGAAGCCCGGCTACCTTTATTCAATCTTATCACGAATTTATAGATTACAGAAAAATTTTGATTCTGCACTTTTTTATCTAAATCAAATTAATACGCTAACGAAATCGAAGAAAGAAGACCTATTATTTAAAAAATTTGGCTTGATGGGGAACAGCCTTAACTTAAGCAGTCTTTATTTAGATCTTAAAAATTATGATAGCACGATCTTTTTTGGCCTTCAATATTTAAATGAATTTTCAAAAAGCGGAGATGTAAATAGCGTTATGGTTAGTTTAAAAAACGTAGCTACTGCATATTTTCACAAGGCGAATACACCGAGGTCTGTTTATTTTGCAAACCAGTTACTTGATTATTCGCAAAAGGCAGGCGCAAGGCCGTTTACCAGGGATGCTTATTTATTATTGTCGCAGAATTATGATATCAAAAAGGAATTCAACGTTGCTTATAATTGGTTCAGAAAATACAGCGAATTAAATTCTATACTTGAAAAAGACAATTTTAAAGCAAAAATGTATGCCTTGGATGTCGCGGCTAAAATGAATGTGGAAGAAGAAGCTTATAGAACACAGAATAGAATTGATTTGGCAAGAAATAAAGAGAAAATTGGAATGTTAACAAAGCAGAAAAAATTCCAATTGTATATTTTTATTATAGCGATTTTTATTGGACTTATTGTTACAATAATTATTTTCCGAAACATTTTATTAAAGAGAAAAAAGGATCGGTTGCAGCATTTATTCACGGAATCCCAATTAGTGAATGAAAAACAAATTTACAATGATGTTAAACCATATTGGATTGACT
>JBEPVG010000232.1:0-4237 GCA_041691175.1 Chitinophagaceae bacterium | reverse complement strand
ATCAAACCTTGCTCCTTCCGGTGGAATAGGTATTTTTTGGGCGATTAATTCTTCAAAATTTACTCCGTATTCCACCAGGCCGGTAATTTTTAGGTTGTATTCGTAAAGTGGTTCACCCATTTCAATTGTATCCATATTTTTTTGATTTAATTGGTTTTTATTTTGAAATTAGGGTTTGCAAAATTTTTATTCTTAAGATCGTAAATATTAATACTCGATTGTTACATCAGTTCCTTCTAAAAATTCAAGCAAAAGCGCCTGCTTATTTTCGCCACAATTATTTAATTGACTAAATATTATCACAAAGGCGAACTCAGGTCCTTACGGTGTTTTACTACCATTGATTCAAATGATTTTTGTGAACTATTGAATTTTTTATCCCATGCCTTATAATCTTCTTTTGGAAAGGCCGCTTTAAACATTTTTGACCAGTCGTTGTCAGGGTTTGGCTCAAACGAAGCCCAGCCTTTGGCAAGTGGAAATATTACCACTGCCTGGGCTCCTTTACCGAACATATTGCTCTGAATCATATAGTAGTCTTTCGAATTACTTTTCTTATACATTTCTTTAACCTTCTTTAAGGCACTATAAAAATCTGATTCCATGCCTGGGTTTAAATCAATAAGATATACTCCCATCAGGTCGGCGTGCATATCTTCTGGGTTAGCAGGTAAATAACTATCATCACTCACTTCATAAAAAAACCGTTTGCCAGCATCTGCCAAATGTTTAGCAACATTTTGATTCCAATCATCAGAATGATCTTTTTCATTTGCAGAATGAAAGGCAGTTTCAATATCGACCCATGAAGCAGGATTACGGTAAACAAAGTGATATTCGCCGGTGCGATCGCCCGCCAGCACTTCATAAATGTCTACCTGGCCCTGGTCTTTATGAAATTTGTTGTTGTGTTGTGCCAATGCCTGCTCAAAGCTTTCTCTATCACCGGGCAATGGGTGTAGGACTATTACGGTTGATTTATTTTTCTTTGGCGCATTGTTTTGCGCAAAAAGTAGTATGGGCACTAAAAAAGCCAGGAGTAATAATAACTTTTTCATTGTTTTTAATTTAATGTTATAAAAAATAATTTTTTACGGAATTAATTTAAAGTGAAGATTTGATTCTAAAGTTGAAGCTTTACAGCCAGGTATTATGAGTGAGAATAAAGACTTTGCTAAGTTTGAGCCACAGCCTTGTATTGTTACATCTCATCCTTCATTACTTTTGAAAAATCACCAAAGATGGTTTCCCTCACTATTTTACCATCATTGTTAAACTCATCAAACATCACTTCCCTTACTTTTAATATTTGCCCGGTTTTCTTTGATTTGCCAGACCATAGCCACCATGATTGAACTATTTTATAATCTTTGTCTACGTAATGTAAATAATCAGGATATCCAACTTGCTCCGACTTGATGTCGTCAAAATACTTGAAATCATTGGTCCACGTTTTCATGGCATCAGCAATTGGGATTGACTTTTTCATCCCGGTAACCCACCAGGTGGCAGTATCGGAGTAGATTACTTTGTTGGCAGCATTATCTTTATCAAGATAAGCCTGGTTAGCTTTCATTACCACATCAATGTATGGATGCTTAATGTAAATAGTTCCATTCGTTTCTTCCTTCTGGCTAAAAGCGGTAAAGGCTAAGAGGAATAGTCCGGCTATTATAATAATTTTTTTCATTGTTTAATTTTTTTCGATTGTTTAATTTGAAAAAGCTGCTCTTTTATTTATTGATTTAATAAATAAATTTTGGAGTTGCGTTTTTGAAGTTTTTTTTAATTATTATTCCATTTTTGAAAAATCTCCATAGATCATTTCTAATACTATTTTGCCATCAGTATTAAATTCGTCAAACACTACCATCGGAGCTTTTATTGTTTCACCGGTTTTCTTTGACTTACCAGTCCATGTCCACCATGATTGAACATACATTGAATTATCCTTTTTGTAATGCAGGTAATCCGGGTATCCTTGTGGAGTTTGTTTGATGTTATCAAATTTTACAAAATCGCTATGCCACATTTTCTCTGCATCTGCTATAGGAATAAATTTCTCCATGCCAGACGCCCACCATTTTGCGGTGTCTGAATAAATTGTGTTTAAGGTTGCCCAATCTTGTGCCTCATAGGCTTTTGTGGCATTATTTACTACGTCAATGTATGGATGCTTGATGTAGATGGTTCCATTTTCTTCCTGTTGGCAAAAAGCAGTCATTCCAAAAAGGAATAAAGCGGCTGTTAAAAGGATCTTTTTCATTTTTTTTGTTTTTTTAATGAAGAAATAATTGTGATAGATTGAGTTGTTTTTTCATTTCATCGCAGAAATAATTGTCTGCGATGTTTAGTCTGTTAATGTAATTTCCGGGTGTATTCATCTAATCCAATGATTTTCCCGTCTTTCATTTTAAGATCATTGATGATATCTGTTGAGTCTTTTACCCCTTTCATGTTTTCATGGTATTGCCTGTACCACAAGGTTACATACTCGTCCTTTTTATCATTGGAAATAACAGATTCCCAGTCCTGCATTTTTATTTTCCAGTTCTTTGTCATTGCAGCGGACTGATTAAACATTGCTTTTAAAGTATCCTTTGGAACTATTTTATCAATTCCATCAAACTGTATATGAATCGAATCAGCAAAATACTTTAGTGATTCATCCATGTTTCTGTTCTCCCAGGCTTTAAGCGAGTTCAAGGCATTCAGTGTATTTTGCTGACTTCCATTTTCCCAATAGTCCGGATGGTCTATCGTATAGGGATAATTCATATTCTGCGTAGTTGCTGCATTTGCTGCGGTGTCCTTTGCCGCTTCATTTGTTGAAGAATTCGGATTGTTACAAGCGGTGTATAATATTCCTGCTAAAAATAACATGAGTAATTGTTTCATTATTTTTTTATTTTATTTTTCCTACTCATGAGGCTTTTCGGAATCGCCCCTGCAAAATTGCCTTTGCAGGTAAGGCTGTTTTTTGAGAGGGAAGCAGATCTCCATTTGTGTTCAGGATGAATATTGTAAATGGAGATATAAAGTAATGGATATTAAATCCAGAAAACATTTAGTTTAGGACGAACAGACTTTATAATTGTCCGAATAAGGGAATTATTTACCGAAGGAGAAAAAGAAGAGGAGCCATGATGGGTTTTTAAGGATTAACTGACGCAGGCCATTTTGATTTTAGGTTTACCCCTCCGTTAAGAAGTATAATATAAAATGAGAAACTTTATTATTTGTTCGTTTACTGTAAGTTTTAAAAAGTATTGTAAATAAAAAACAGAAGAACCTTAGGCCATTTTATAAATTTTAAAGTCAAAAAATATACTTGTTCCATTTTTTATTTCTTCTCTCATTTTGCCGTTCAATTGCGTTGTAAGAAGCGAAATCAATTGTGTGCCGAAGCCACTGCCTTGAATTACATTTGTTTTGCCGATGCCATTGTCAGATACTTCAAGGTGCAAAATACCATTAGTGTGTTTTTCCAATTTGATGCGTACATTTCCATTTTGCCCCTTCGGAAAAGCATACTTTAAGGTATTGGTTAAAAGTTCATTTACTATTAATCCCAAAGGAACTGCGGTGTCAATATCTACATCTAAATTTTCCATGGCCAATTCGATTTTTACTCTTTCTTCGATGCCAAAGGAATCTAAAATACTTTCGCACAGGTTCAAAAAATAATCTTTCATTTCTATGGCTCCCAAATTTTTCCCCTGATATAATTTTTGATGTACAATGCCAATAGACCGAACTCTGTTTTGGCCTTCCTGCATAGCTTCCTTGGTATTGACATCTTCAATTTGTGCGGATTGTAAAGCCAACAAGCTGCTTACTACCTCCAAATTATTTTTTACACGGTGATGGATTTCTTTTAAGAGTAATTCGTTCTCAGAATTTTTCGCTGCCAATAAACGACTCCTTCTAACCCGGACGCGATAAGTAAAGATTCCAAAAATGATAAATCCTATCATCAAAAATCCCACACCCGCTCCCAACCATTGAATTTTTTGTTGTTCCGAAATTTCTTTTCCTTGTGAAAGAATGGTGGCTTCTTTCTTTTGTGTTTCATACTGGGTAAGCATTTTAGACATTGCAGTATCACTTTTTACAGATGCAATGCTGTCTCGTATCAACAACGCTTTTTTATGATAATCCAATGCAGATTTATAATCTCCAAGATGTTCATAAGTATTACTTACATGCAAATAATTTTCAGTGATATTAGACAGGT
>JBEPVG010000231.1:0-4240 GCA_041691175.1 Chitinophagaceae bacterium | reverse complement strand
GGTTTTGTAAAAGAATTATTGGCGGGCCAGCCTTTTATTCCAAAATATTTCATTGCTATCACTGTTTTTTCTGCTATTAATTCTTCAGAAATTTCATGTACAGAATATTTTACTTTCAGTAAATTCCGGTTAATAAAACTTTTACAAAGAATAGATAATATTTTATCGGGATGTTCAATCCAGGATTTAATGGAAAATAAAACATCGTAATCATCCAATTTGCAAAAATCATCCAGATGATTTACAATGTTTTTATTTTCATTTTCGTTGTTTAAAAAGAAATTTAAAACCGCTGAGGCTGATCCGGCTTTGATTTCACGCGCCCTTTCTATAATCTTCACGAGCATTTTTTCTGCACTTAGAACCGTTTTATGAAGATAAACCTGCCAATACATAAACCTTCGCGAAACCAAAAACTTTTCTATAGAATGAATGCCCTTTTCTTCAACCATTAATTCGCCCTTATGAACCGTAAGCATTTTGATGATCCGGTCGTATCCGATCACGCCTTCTGTAACACCGGTAAAAAAACTATCTCGAATTAAATAATCCATCCGATCAACGTCCAACTGCCCGCTCAACAATTGATGAAGGAAATTTTTAGAATAATTATTAGTGAAAATATTAATCGCCATTTGCATTTTCCCACCAAATTCTTCATTCATCTTTTTCATCAGCAGTAAAGAAATTTCTTCGTGTTCCACATTTTTTATCAAAGTATGTTGTAAAGCATGAGAGAAAGGTCCATGGCCAATGTCGTGTAAAAGAACGGCGATTTTTGCCGCTTGTTGTTCTTCTGTAGAAATATCAATTCCCTTACTTTTTAATTCGTGAAGAGCATTACACATTAAATGATACGCGCCTAAAGAGTGATGCAACCGTGTATGCACCGCGCCAGGATATACCAGATGCGCCATCGCCATTTGATGAATGCGGCGAAGCCGTTGATAATAGGGATGAGAAATAATCTGGTAAATGAATTCATCATCAATGGTTATAAATCCATATACCGGATCGTTGATTATTTTTCTGAATCCCATTCTTTTAAATTGTTAAAAACATTTGCACCTGCTGCAAAGATAATTTTTGGGAAGGGAATAAATTACATTTGTAAGCAGCCTCAAATGAAGTGAAAGATATTTTGGATTTATTAAAAAGAACAAATGAATACAGCGAAAATTTTATGGGTAGATGATGAAATGGAAAGTTTAAAATCTCAAATAATGTTCCTGGAACATAAAGGATATAATGTAAAATTATTGAGCAACGGCCACGATGCAATTGATTATGTAAAAGAAAATATTGTAGATGTTGTACTTCTTGATGAAAGTATGCCGGGGATAAGCGGTCTGGAAACTTTGCAAAAAATAAAAGAAATTAATTCACAAATCCCGATTGTTTTAATTACAAAAAATGAAACAGAAAACCTGATGGATGAAGCGATCGGTTCTCAAATAACTGATTATTTAATAAAGCCCGTAAACCCAAACCAGGTTTGGCTTTCATTAAAAAAAATTATTGATAATAAAAGACTGGTTGCAGAAAAAACTACCTCCGCCTATCAGCAACAATTCAGGGATTTATTTATGGCACTTAATGATAATCCGGATTATAATGGCTGGATGGAAATTTATAAAAAATTGGTTTATTGGGAACTTGAAATGAAAAAAAGCGACAGCCCTGAAATGCGGGAAGTTTTTCAATCGCAAAAAAATGAAGCCAACTCGGATTTCTTTAAATTTATTTCAAAAAATTATTCCAATTGGGTTACCAATCCCGCCGCTGATGCGCCAATCATGAGTAACTCTTTGATGAAATATAAAGTGTTTCCTCATGTAGAAAAGGGAACGCCTACTTTCTTTGTTTTGATAGATAACTTACGGTTTGATCAATGGAAAGCGATTCAGCCTTTATTTGCAGAAAACTTTAGAATTCAGGAAGAAGAAACTTTTTATTCTCTGTTGCCGACGGCTACACAATACAGTCGCAACGCCATCTTTGCAGGAATGCTCCCGATAGAAATAGAAAAACAATTTCCGGTAGAATGGAAAAATGATGACGAAGAAGGAGGCAAAAATTTATTTGAAGAATACTTTTTTAAAGCTCAGCTAAAGAAGCTTCGCAAAGAAGATTTAAAATATTCTTATACAAAAATTACCAACCACCAGGATGCGCAAAAATTAGTTGATAATATTCATAATTTTTTGGACAATGATATTAATATTATCGTTTACAATTTCGTAGATATGCTCAGCCATGCACGCACAGAAATGGAAGTGCTGAAGGAACTTGCAGCTGATGAGGTAAGTTATAGAAGCCTTACTGCATCATGGTTTGAGCATTCTCCATTGCACCAGGCCTTAAAAAAAATTGCGGATAAAAAAATGAATTTAATCGTAGCTACCGATCATGGAAGTGTGCGCGTAAATACACCGCAGAAAGTTGTTGGCGACAAACAAACCACGGCTAATTTGCGTTACAAACACGGCCGTAATCTGAATTATGAAGCAAAGGAAGTACTTGCTTTTCGTGATCCACGGCAAGCCGGATTGCCGGTTCCAAATGTAAATTCTTCTTTTATTTTTGCGAAACAGGATGGCTATTTATGCTATCCGAATAATTACAATCATTTTGCAAATTACTATAAAAACACTTTTCAACACGGTGGTATAAGCCTCGAGGAAATGATCATCCCGGTGATAAGAATGACGAGCAAAGCAAATTCGTAATACAGTTTCAAAATTAAAAAGGCAAGTTAGAAAATACGGTTATTTGTTCGTTTGATGTATTAATGATTTAATTTGTAAATGTACTCACGCTTTTCTAAAAAGCCATTTCCCCATTTCTTTAAAAGTTACCTTTTTACCATAAAGCAGAATTCCGGTTCGGTAAATTTTTGCTGCGATCATTGTTGTTAAAATAAAACCGGCTATGAGCGAAAGCATCGAAACGATGATTTGCCATGCCGGCACATTTCCTGATGGAATGCGCCCCATCATTACGATTGGAGAAGAAAAAGGAATGATGCTTCCCCAAACAGAAATTGGTGCGTCCGGTTTTCCAACGGCAGTTGTCATAATTATAAATGATAAAATGATTGGCATCGTAATAGGCAACATTAAAGATTGCGCTTCCTGCGGATCTTCATTTACCACACTTCCTACGGCTGCAAATAAAGAGGCATAAAATAAATATCCGCCAACAAAATAAAACAGGAAACAAGGAATGATCAGAGCCCAGTTAGCCGACAAAAAAGTGGATTTTGCACTCAAAAAATTCATTGCTGCAGAACTGCTTCCTGCCGCTCCCATGGTTGAATTCATTGCTTGAGCATGTTGCAAAGCATCCGCAGAAAAAAAGGAAGTAGTTACGGATGATAAAAGAACGATCAATATAATCCAAATAAGTAACTGTGTAAGTCCGACGGCAGCGATTCCGATAATTTTTCCCATCATTAATTGAAAAGGTTTTACTGAACTTATAATTACTTCTGCGATGCGGTTCATCTTTTCTTCCATCACGCCGCGCATAACCGCAGCGCCATAAATAAATAAAGTTATATAGATAAGAAAACCGCTGCCATAGCCTATTCCATAAGAAAGCGCCGCATTAGATTTTTCAGTTTTATTTCCTTGTTTTACCACCGTGCGAAAATTATACATTCCTTCTTCATTGATTTTGTTGATAGAATCCAGCACTTTTTTATCAATATTATTTTTTAGAAATGCCTGGTTTCTGATGGCATCATTTATCTGATCTTTAATTTTATCTTCCGCGTCTATGCCTAATTGTTTAGTTGAAATTAAAGAGATGGAATCGTTCCCGGAATTATAATTTTCAGGGATTTTCAGAAAGGCAGAATAACCTTTTTCTTTAAAATTATTTGCATTTACATCAGAAGGGTAGTCATAAGTAATTAAGTCACTGTTTTGAAAACTATTTTTAAAAAGCCCATTGCTATCCGCCACTGCGATTTTTTGATTTTCGTTGCTGCTGATAGAAAAATAGGCAGAGGCAAAAATAAATCCTATAATAAATAAAGGAAGTAATATGGTGGAGAGAATAAACGTCTTGTTTCTAACTCTCGTTAAATATTCGCGTTTAATAATCAGGAAAATTTTATTCATTATTATTTCGTTTATAGATTCATTCTTAAATATTGTTGGGAAACTTTTGTTGTGAATTCTAATTTGACCTACCTGCTACTTGAATAAAAATCTCATTTAGCGATGGCAACACT
>JBEPVG010000230.1:0-4256 GCA_041691175.1 Chitinophagaceae bacterium | reverse complement strand
TTCCGTAGCAACTTAAAGACCCGCGCGACTTATAGATACTGCAGCATAAGCAACAAACTGCGGATTTTCATCCAGAAACATTTACATATACCTATATTGTTCATGGATAGAAAACTCTATTGAGGCTCCATTATAATGGTTTACCACATCTTCTGCGATAGCCTTCAATCTTTCACCATATTGTTTTAATTTTTCGTCATCAAAGTCTCTTAAAATAAATTCGAGCGTGGCTCTTTCAGCTATACCTTCGAAACGTGTCGGGTGAACGAATCCTTCTTTTTTTTCTGTGGCCTCCGGTGCCCATTCATTGGTTGGAAGCGCATGCAAAATTTCTGCTCCTACTTTCAGAGCGTTTACTAATTTATTTTTTGCGTAACCCGGGTGAGAAATAACTCCATTAATAATTATAGTTGCTGAATCGGCGCTGAAGGTTTCATCTTCCAGGCTTCCTGCTTCGCCTCCATCCAAAGTATAACCGAATTGTGCGCCTAGTTTTTGCATATCTAAATTTGCAGTCCCTTCGCCAATTTCTTCATCGGGAGTAAAAAGAATTTTAATTTCACCATGTTTAATTTCGGGGTTTTTTATTAAATACTCTGTTGCCTGCATGATCGCTGCCACTCCGCTTTTATCATCAGCTCCCAACAAGGTTTTTCCACTTGCAGTGATGATATCTCCTCCAATTTGTGTTTTTAAATATGGAGAAACAATGGCAGATAAAATCTGTGAATGATCATCGGGCAACACAATGTCTTCTCCATTATAATTTTTATGAAGAATCGGTTTTATGTTGGTGCCACTGCAGTCCGGGGCCGTATCTACATGACTGCAAAAACAAATTACAGGCACATTCTTTTCGGTGTTGGAAGGAATTTTCGCATATACATAGCCGTTAGTATCCATTTCAGCATTAGCAATTCCTATTTCTTTTAATTCTTCAACAAGAAATTTACTCAAATCTTTTTGTTTTTCTGTTGATGGATGCTTGCCACTCTGCGGATCGCTTTGTGTATCTATTTTTACATAACGCATAAAACGGTTGGCAACCGACTCTTTATCAATTTGTATTTCCATGATGTGAATTTGAAAATTTGAAGGTATGAAAATAATACAATTAGACGATTAGGCTGATTAGCCATTACCCAGCTTTTCCAAAACAAAATAAACCGCCGGGCAAAAGGTAGAATTCTTTAAAGTAATTGCAGGCCTTTTTAATAATACATCTTCGTCGGTATAAGGAAACCGGTGACAATCGGAAGGACGTTGATCGTAGATACTGCAAAAATTATCAGAGCCAAGAAATGGACATGGGGAAGTTTTTGTTACATAATCGCCATCTTCATCAACGCGCAAATAAGTTTCAATAAATGCACCTTCTTTCATTTTCAAATGTTTTGAAATCCTTTTTATATCCGGTGTTTTAAATCGTGGAGAATAATTTCGGCAACAGTTTGCACATTGGAAACAATCGATTTTTTGGAAGGCTTCCTCATGCAGGTCAGGCAACTGTTTCAGCACTTTATTTTTGTCAGCCCGTTTTAGAAAATTTTTATACTTTTTCTGATTATCTGATGATTTTTTCTCCCAATTATCCAAAATATCTTCCTTCATTTGGTAAAGATACATTTTGATAGAAACTTGTTAACTATCCTAAACTATTAATAACAATTTCAATTGTAACTTCGCGCGGTCATTTCAAAATCCAGAATAAAAAACCTGGAAAAAAGTTCGTTTACTGTAAGAATTTTAAATTAAAAAATATGAATTTGTTTGAAAAACAATCTGCTGATTTTGCCTCGAGACATATCGGTCCGGATGAACATGAAATTAAGGAAATGCTGGCTGTTATTGGTGTGCAGACTTTAGAAGCACTTGTTGATAAGACAATTCCTTCCGGAATCAGGTTGAAAGAAAAACTCGACATCGATGCGCCGTTGAGTGAATTTGAATATTTATCCGAACTAAAAAAAATTGCCAATAAAAATAAAGTTTTTAAATCTTACATCGGGCAGGGTTATTACGATACAATAGTTCCATCGGTTATTTTAAGAAATCTTTTTGAAAATCCAGGATGGTATACTCAGTACACGCCATACCAGGCGGAAATTGCGCAAGGCCGTTTGGAAAGCCTGTTGAATTTTCAAACAATGGTAAGTGATCTAACGGCTTTGCCGATTGCCAACGCAAGTTTGCTCGATGAAGGAACTGCCGCTGCCGAAGCCATGGCCATGCTTTTCAATCATAAAAATAAAAATACCGACCACATTACTTCCGGTAAGTTTTTTATAGATGAAAAAATATTTCATCAGACAAAGGAAATTTTATTAACAAGAGCAAAACCAGTTGGTATTGAAACCGTAATTGGTGATTTCAAAACCGCGCAACTCGATGAAACTTTCTTCGGTGCCATAGTTCAATATCCCGATAGTGAAGGGAGTATTGAAGACCATCGAATTTTTATTGAAAATGCCCATAAAGTGAATGCACGGGTGATAATGGCTACGGATTTACTCGCGCTCACATTATTGACTCCACCGGGAGAATTGGGCGCGGATGCTGCTGTCGGTTCTTCACAAAGGTTTGGTGTGCCGATGGGTTTTGGTGGCCCGCATGCTGCATTTTTTGCAACCAAAGATGAATTTAAAAGAAATATTCCCGGACGTATTATTGGTGTGAGTGTAGATGTGCAAAACAACCGTGCGCTTCGTATGGCTCTGCAAACCAGAGAACAACACATACGCCGTGAAAAAGCGACTTCTAACATTTGTACAGCACAAGCTTTACTCGCAAATATGGCCGCGATGTATGCAGTGTATCATGGCCCGGAAGGATTGAAAAATATTGCTCACAGAATTGCTTTATTAACCTCAGCTCTTGCTGAACAATTAATCAAAATCGGCTACGAATTAGTGAACAAAAATTATTTTGACACGGTTACTTTCAGAATAGATAACGTGGAAAAAATAAAAGAAATTTCGCAACAACACGAAATGAATTTTTATTTCCCTTCCGAAAATTTAGTTACCATTTCTTTGGATGAAACGACTACCAAATCTGATGTGCTGGATATTTTAAGTGTATTCAACTCTGCGAAAGATATTGACACAGCCACTATCAATTTTGACAATGAAACGGACCTGAAAAATATTCCGAATTCATTGCAAAGAACCTCCAGGTATTTATTACATCCTGTTTTCAATAAATACCACAGCGAAACCGAAATGATGCGCTATTTAAAGAGATTGGAAAATATGGATCTGTCCCTGGCACACTCTATGATTGCACTCGGTTCATGTACTATGAAATTAAACGCGGCAACAGAATTAATTCCTGTAAGCTGGTCGCATTTCAGCAAGATCCATCCATTTGCTCCTCCCAGCCAAACGGAAGGTTATGATTATATTATTAAGGACCTGGAAAAATTATTGTGCACTATTACCGGTTTTTACGCATGCAGCCTTCAACCGAATAGTGGCGCGCAAGGCGAGTTTGCAGGATTACTTTCCATAAAAGGATATCATGAAAGTAGGAATGAATTTCACCGCAATGTGATTTTAATTCCTATTTCCGCACACGGAACCAATCCTGCTTCTGCGGTGATGGCGGGTTTTAAAGTGGTAGTGATCAAATGTGATGATCATGGAAATATTGACCTCGGCGATTTAAAATTACAAGCTGAGAAAAATAAAGAATTCCTTGCCGGATTGATGGTAACTTATCCGAGTACTCATGGTGTATTTGAAGAAGGCATCAAAGAAATTTGCGACATCGTACATGAAAATGGCGGCCTGGTTTACATGGATGGTGCCAACATGAATGCGCAGGTAGGATTGACTTCGCCGGGATTTATTGGCGCGGATGTTTGTCATTTGAATTTGCATAAAACTTTTGCCATTCCTCATGGTGGCGGAGGACCTGGCATGGGACCTATTTGCGTAAATGAAAAATTAGCGCCTTTTTTGCCGGGAAAAAATGATGAAGGAAGGGTAAGTGCTTCACAATATGGTTCGGCAAGTATTTTATTAATAAGTTATGCTTATATAAAAATGTTGGGAGAAAGTGGATTGAAAAAAGCGACAGAATGCGCAATCCTGAATGCGAACTATATGAAAGCAAGATTGAAAAAGAATTTTAAAATTTTGTTTACCGGAAAAGGTGGAACGTGCGCTCACGAATTTATTGTTGATCTTCGTCCTTTCAAAACCAGTGCCGGTGTAGAAGCAGAAGATGTAGCCAAAAGGCTGATGGATTATAGC
>JBEPVG010000229.1:0-4296 GCA_041691175.1 Chitinophagaceae bacterium | reverse complement strand
CAGTAAGGCGCGGTAATAAATTAAATTGTTGAAACACAAAACCGATTTCTTTATTACGAACATCCGCCAAATCATCATCTTGCATTTTGCTCACGTCTGCGCCATTCAGAATATAATTTCCGGCAGTGGGAGAGTCGAGACAGCCAACTAAATTCATCAAGGTAGACTTTCCACTTCCGCTCGGGCCCATTAAAGCCACATATTCATTTTTAAAAATCTCCATACTAATTCCTTTCAGCACTTTCAATTCCTGTTTGCCGAGATAATAGCTTTTTTGAATGTTTTCTAATTCGATTATTAAAGACATATTTTATTAGTTCGTAGTTTTTGGTTTATTGTTCAATGTCATTATTTCTTTATCACCTTTGGCACTTTAAAAAATTCATTATCATGCAAAGGCGCATTTTTGAAAACATCTTTTCGGCTTATTTGTCCGTTTACTATATCTTTTCTAAAAACGTTTACATTTTCACTCATGTGCAGTAAAGGCTCCACACCGGTTGTATCCAGCTCGTTTAACTTATCAATAAAACCAATCATCTTTTCAAGATCACTTTTTATTTCTTCTTTTTCTTCCACATTAAATTCAAGTCTCGAAAGATGAGCCAGTTTTTCAATTAAAGCATCGTTCACATTCATCGGACAAATATAATGAGTTTATAGTTTTATCCTGTGTCGCTTGTCGACGCAATTATTCCGCTTATCATTTTTTTATGAAAAATTAAAACAGGGAAAAGCAATTTTTGTTGGTTTACTATGATTTCATAAGTTACAATTATTAAAATAAAAAATGATTTTATTTTATCTTCGCCAACTTATGAAAAAGGAGAAAGAAATTGTCATGAGCGGCATAAGGCCCACGGGATATTTACACCTGGGAAATTATTTTGGCGCCATTCGTAATTATGTGAAAATGCAGGAAAATTATGAATGTTATTTTATGGTTGCTGATTTGCATTCTTTAACAACACATCCGGATACTTCAGGCCTGAAAGCAAATGTTCATCGGGTTTTAGCAGAAAATATCGCCTGCGGGCTTGATCCCGCAAAAGTAGCCTTATATTGTCAAAGCCATTTGTATCAGACTTCAGAATTATATCTTTATTTAAACATGCTGGCTTATAAAGGCGAGCTGGAAAAGACTGCAACTTTTAAAGATAAAATTCGGCAACATCCTGAAAACATTAATGCAGGATTATTAACTTATCCTGTTTTGATGGCGGCTGATATTTTAATTCATCGGGCCAATTTTGTTCATGTAGTAAAAGATCATGAACAACACTTGGAAATTGCCAGAAATTATGTAAACAGATTTAATCACCGTTACGGGGAAGTTTTTCCAGAACCATTTGCTTTTAATTTTAATCATGAATTGGTAAAAGTTCCTTCATTGGATGGAAGTGGAAAGATGAGCAAAAGTGAAAATCAAATGGCTACATTGTATCTTTCTGATGAAGATGATTTGATCAGGAAGAAAATCATGAAAGCTAAGACTGATAATGGTCCTACTGAAAATAATTCAGTTAAACCAGATTATATTGGAAATATTTTTTTGTTGATGAAATTAGTAAGTACACCGGAAACATTGAATTATTTTGAAGAGAAATTTAATAATTGTTCGATTCGTTATGGCGATATGAAAAAGCAATTGGCAGAAGATATGGTGAAATTTATTTCACCTATCCGGCAAAAAGTGAATGACAATTTAAATGATGAAAAATATTTGCAAAAAGTAATGAAGCAAGGCGCAGAAAAATCAATTGCCAATGCCGAGGTAACAATGAAGATGGTGAGAAATGCCATGGGTTTAAATTATTTTCTTTGAAATCTGAAAGCTGAAAAAAAATAACTACATTGTTTGAAAGTATAAATTCAAAACCTGAAAATGGCCAAATCAAAAAAACCAAAACACATTGCGGTTGCTGGAAATATCGGTGCAGGAAAAACTACGCTGACAGAATTGTTGAGCAAGCATTATAAATGGATCCCCCAATTTGAAGATGTAGATCACAATCCGTATCTTAATGATTTTTATGATGAAATGCCACGGTGGAGTTTCAATTTGCAAATTTATTTTCTGAACAGCAGGCTGAATCAATTATTAGAAATTCAACGCGGTACTGAAACCATAATCCAGGATAGAACTATTTACGAAGATGCCAATATTTTTGCGCCCAATCTGCATGACATGGGCTTGATGACCAAGAGAGATTTTAATAATTATTATTCTTTTTTCGAAACATTAAAATCAATGGTTCAGCCGCCGGATCTTTTAATTTACCTGAATGCTTCTGTTCCGACTTTAGTTGCGCAAATTCAAAAACGCGGACGCGAATATGAAGAAAATATCCGCCTCGACTATTTAAAAAAACTGAATGAATTTTATAACAAATGGATTGAAGGTTATAAGGAAGGCCCGTTATTAATCGTTGATGCGGACAAAAATAAATTTTCAGAAAACGAAGAAGATTTAGGAATTATCATCAACCAGATTGATGCACAATTGTATGGATTATTCTAATTAATGATCTGCCAATCTCCGTCTGATCATAGCACTATCAGTAAAGCAGCAATTATTTCAGATTTCTATTTTGTAATTTGATTGAAGAAGAAGACCACCAGATCAAATTACCGGGGCTGCTTTTAAAGTTTCTTCGCTTGCATGATCAGCAAACTTTTTAAAATTTTCTACAAATTTATTCGCAAGTTCTTTTGCTTTTTTATCATAATCATTTTTGTCTTTCCAGGTGTTGCGAGGATTTAATATTTCTGATGGAACGCCGGGACAACTTATCGGCATCTTCATTCCAAAAACTAAATCTGTTTCATACGATACATTGTCAAGTTTTCCTTCCAGTGCAGCGGTGATCATCGCTCTTGTATATGATAATTTCATTCGGCTGCCAACACCATAAGGTCCACCGCTCCAGCCAGTGTTTACCATCCAAACATTTACATCATTTTTCTTCATTTTTTCCCCAAACATTTCTGCATATTTCGTGGGATGCAAAGGAATAAAAGGTGAAGCAAAACATGCGCTGAATACTGGTCTGGGCTCGGTTACGCCAACTTCGGTTCCGGCTACTTTTGCAGTATATCCACTAATGAATTGATACATTGCCTGGCCTGGAGAGAGTTTACTAATAGGCGGTAAAATTCCATATGCATCAGCGGTCAAAAGAAAAATATTTTTTGGAATATCACCGATGGAAGGATGCAAAGCATTGCTAATAAAACTGAGCGGGTAACTAACTCTGGTATTCTCTGTAATTTTTTTGCTTGCAAAATCAATCTTATTTTTTCCCTCAAAAAAAGTAACATTTTCTACAAGCGCTCCCGGACGAATGGCGTTGTAAATTTCCGGCTCCTTTTCTTCACTCAAATCAATTGTTTTTGCATAACATCCGCCTTCAAAATTAAAGACCGCGTTATCTGTCCATCCATGTTCGTCATCACCAATTAATTTTCTTGAAGGATCCGCACTTAGAGTGGTTTTGCCCGTTCCGCTCAAACCAAAGAATATCGCCGTATCATGTTCTTTTCCTACATTGGCAGAGCAATGCATGCTCAATACATTTCTATCATGAGGCAATACAAAATTCAGAATAGAAAAAATCCCTTTTTTTATTTCGCCGGTGTATGCCGAACCTGCAATCAGAATTACTCTTTTTGTAAAATTGATAATGGTAAAATTTGCTTGCCTTGTCCCGTCAATCTTTGGATTTGCATAAAATGAAGGCGCGTGGATGATGTACCAATCCGGATTAAAATTATCAAGTTCTCTTTTTGAAGGCCTTAGAAACATATTATATGCAAATAAATTGCTCGACGGATCTTCATTGATATTTCTGATCTTCAGCCTGTATTCCGGATCAGCACACGCATAAGAATCTCTGATCCAGATTTCTTTATTTCTTAGATGCTCGATCATTTTTCTATAAAGAGAATCAAAATATTTTTCTTCGATCGGTTGATTAATTTCATTCCAGTCAACAGCGTTTGTGGTGATTTTATCTTTTACAATAAACCGATCTTTTGGACAGCGGCCGGAAAATTTTCCTGTATTAATTACCAAAGCTCCGGTATCGTTTAAAACTCCTTCATTTCTTTCCAAACATTGCTCAATCAATTCTTCAGGATCGAGCTGGTAAAAAGTGTTTTCTGCGGATGGCAAGCCTAAAGAAAATAGCATGTTTCTGGGAACTTTAAACATCGTTGGTACTGACATGAAATCTTTTTTGGTTAGACAGTAAAGTTAGTTATTCAAATTTTTCAGGCTTTTTAAAACCGCTGAAA
>JBEPVG010000228.1:0-4318 GCA_041691175.1 Chitinophagaceae bacterium | reverse complement strand
CAAAATAGACTTTCAATAAAGTTTCATAGGAAATTTTTGATGGATCATAATAAACAGTTACACTTTCGGCATATCCGGTATTTCCGTTTTCAACTATTTCATAATTTATATTTTTTAGGTTTCCACCAGCATAACCTGAAATGGCTTCCTCCACTCCTTTCACGCTTTCAAACAAAGCTTCTTCATGCCAAAAACATCCGGCCGCAAAAGTAGCGTGGCTGAATTTTGATAAATCTTTTTTAGAACTATTTCCCATTTTTTCTTTAGAAGTTTGTTGCCCGCAGGAAACAAATCCCGGCAGCATCGCTACGCAGAAAAATATGCTGATTAACCATCTCATAATTTATTTATTTTCCCAAATTTACGGTTAAAGTAAAAGTGTGGATGTTAAAAGATAGCAAGTTAAATGTGTTATTCTTTAAACGAAAAGATCATTTTATTTGTGGTTTTTTAAAGAAAATGAAAATCATTTCCAAATGTTTTGTGAAAAGAACGAAATGCTTTTACGGTTCACGCTTTAAAAACGTCTATCACTTGAATTGTAACATCCGGCAACGGAGATTTTTAATTATTTTTGCAAATAGCTTTATTGAAATCACTTTAAAAATTTATCATGAAAAAAATAATTCCCATAGCTTTTTTACTTTTATTTTCAAACATACTTTTTGCTCAGATTCAGAATCCAGTTGAATGGACGGCAACTTCAAAAAAGATTTCAGATAAAGTTTATGAAGTTCATTTAACCGCCAACATTGATAAAGGCTGGCATATTTATTCGCAGACAACTCCGGAAGGTGGTCCTGTTCCGACAAATATTTCTTTCACAAAAAATCCTTTGCTCACTATTGAAGGCCATACAAAAGAAATAGGAAAATTGGAAAAACATGATGAACCTCTTTTTGGAGGTATAGATGTAAAGCAATTTTCCAATAGCGTTGATTTTGTTCAATTGGTAAAATTAAAAGCGCCGGTTAAAACATCTGTGGATTTAGCGGTGGAATTTATGGTTTGTAATGATAAACAATGTTTGCCTCCTTCAACAAAGAAATTTTCTGTAGCGCTAAAATAAAAGTGCATCAATAAAAACGTTTTAATGAACAGGTTTACCAGGCTTTTTGTTTTATTGCTATTCGTTTTTTTTACTGCAAATGCTTTCTCACAGGATTCTTCTGCTGTTCAATTTTCTTATGATTATCAGCGATTGAATGACAGTGAAATCATTTTCAACATTAAAGCGAAAATAAATTCCGGCATCAAACTATTTGCACTTCAAAGTTCTTCGAAAGATGTATTGTATTCAACCATTCAATTTGATTCTTCTCTAAAAAAAACTGCTAAAGATTCAATTTCATTTAAAGGCAATAGACAAAAAGCGATGGATCCTTCATTGCAAAGTGAAGTACATTTTTTTACTGATTCTGTTCAATGGAAAAAAATAATTCCGGCAACCTTAACCGATAGTTTTTTATTGAAAGGAAAAGTGAGTTATATGATTCAAAAAGGAATGGATTATTTGCCCGGAGAAAATGAATTTGAAGTTTTTGTTTTGCCCGAATCAAAAAGTAATTCATCAACCGGCGCACAGCTGAAATCCGCTAATACGGGTGGTTCGGTGGCAACAAGATCATTGACCTGGATATTTTTCACAGCCTTTGCCGGAGGTTTACTCGCATTGATTACGCCTTGCGTTTATTCGATGATACCAGTTACTGTTAGCTTCTTTACTAAAAGAAGTAAAACAAAAACAGAAGGCATAAAAAATGCAATTTATTATTCCTCGTCCATTGTTTTTATTTTCACTTTATTGGGTTTTTTGATCACAGTTATTTTTGGGCCAACAGCCTTAAATAATTTAGCAACAAACTGGATTGCCAACCTGATTTTTTTCCTGATATTTTTAATCTTTGGAATTTCTTTTTTAGGTGCCTTTGAAATTACCTTACCGAGTTCCTGGGGAAACAAAGCCGACAGCAAGGCGAGTACCGGAAGCTTTATGGGAATATTTTTTATGGCGCTTACTTTGGTCGTCGTTTCATTCTCATGCACCGGCCCAATTATTGGAAATTTATTGGTGATTGCCGCAAGAGGAAGTTACTGGGGTCCGCTCATTGGGATGTTTGGATTTTCATTGGCTCTTGCATTGCCCTTCGCCTTATTCGCATTTTTTCCCGGAAAATTAAATGTGCTTGGAAAAGCGGGCGGATGGTTGAATGCAGTAAAAGTGACACTTGGATTTTTGGAACTCGCATTGGCATTAAAATTTTTATCCAATGCTGATCTTTCAAAAGGCTGGCGTATTCTGGATCGTGAAATTTTTATTAGTTTATGGGTCGTGATTTTTATTTTGCTTGGCGTTTATCTTTTAGGAAAAATAAAGTTTCACCATGATGATGAATTACCAAAAAATGATTTCGATCTTCCTTATTTAAGTGTGACCAGGTTATTTTTTGCCATAGCTTCATTTTCATTTGCAGTATATATGATTCCAGGGTTGTGGGGCGCTCCACTAAAAGGTATCAGTGCATTTCTTCCTCCCATGGGAACGCAGGATTTTACCTCTGTGGGCAATTCTAAAAATATTTCTTTTGCTTCTTCGGATTCTTCAACAGCCCAACTTCCTCATCCGATAAAATATTACGACAGAATGAAAACCTATGAACCGGATGTGGTAACGAGGTATGGAATGGTAACTTATTTCGATTATAATGAAGCTTTGAATGTTGCCAGAAAATTGCATAAACCTTTGATGCTTGATTTTACTGGTATTAATTGTCCGAATTGTCGTAAGATGGAAGGAGAAGTTTGGAGCGATCCTGAAGTAATGAAACGGCTGAAAGAAAACTTTGTAATTGTTTCTCTTTATATTGATGTAACAAATATAGACCTTCAACCCAATGAAATATATTTTTCAAAAGCTTTAAACAGGAAGGTCACTACTCTGGGCGATAAAAATGCAGACCTGCAGGTTACAGAATACAATGCAAACACACAACCATATTATTTCTTCCTTGATGCCAATGAAAATCGGCTGGAGCCTGAAGGATACGGATATAACTCGGATGTAGAAAAATTCAAAAATATGCTGGATGATGTGGTTGCAAAATATAATGCAGGGAAATAGTTTATAGTAAACAAATAAAAAACATCAATTCTCATTTCCTTTTCACCCTTATTATCTTTTCTCTATTGAACCGGTTTTTTTATTTTTTATGATAAACTTTTTTTCTCCTGAAGGAAGCACTTCTTCCTTTATCAAATAATAATTTTCATCAAAATCCTGCATTTCTTTTTTTGTTTTTTCTTCTGCAACACCGCGCCAGTCTTCAATTTGAATCGGTTGCCATTTTTTTGTATAAGAAGAAAGATAAGCAGCATCTAATATTGCATTTACCACATATCCATCATAAAAATTTTCTGATGGCTGCCGGTTATTTTCTATCGCTTCAAACATATCGGTGAACATGTGATTGTAACCAAGTTCGTTTAATTCATCTCCTACGGGAAAAAGCCAACCGGAATTACTTTCCGCTTTTTCAGCAATATAATTTCCACCTTTGCCTGAAGTAAACATTTCAAACCCGGTTCTTAAAAAATTATTCGTCCAGATCGTCCCTTCAGTTCCCATCACTTCTTCTCTTAAATCCATTCCGCCCCTAAATGACCAGCTTACCTCAAATTGTCCGATAGCGCCGTTCTCATATTTCACCAAACCAATTGCGTTGTCTTCTGCCTCAATCGGATGTACGCGCGTATCCGCCCAACACATTACTTCAATTGGCTTAATATTTTTTCCAATATAATTCCTGCATAATTCCACACAATGACAACCTAAATCAATCATTGCACCACCGCCGGATTTTTCTTTATCCCAAAACCAATCGCTGTGAGGGCCGGGATGTGTTTCCCTGCTTTTTGTCCAGATCACTTCTCCAATAGCGCCACTTTTTATTGTCGCTACTGATTTTAGGGATTTAGGAGAATAAACCAAATCTTCCAGGTAACCTCCAGTAACATTTGCCTTTTCCACCGCCTGCAACATTTGCAAAGCTTCTGTCGCATTGCGGCCCAGAGGCTTCGTGCATAATACATGCTTGCCGGCTGAAGCACAAGCCAGCACTGCTTCAAGATGCATATCGTTTGACAAAGCAATGATTACCGCATCTACATCTTCATGCGATATACATTCCTGCATATTGGTAGTAAAATTTGGAACATTATAATCAGAAGCAAACTTTTTTGCATTGGATTCTGTCCGGCTATAAACCATTGTGATCAAGTCTTTTCTTCTCTGACCTACCAAAGCATCTGCATAAAAACG
>JBEPVG010000227.1:0-4336 GCA_041691175.1 Chitinophagaceae bacterium | reverse complement strand
ACCACATCACGCCTTACTAAATAGTAGTCCGTTTCGTGTGCTCTTTTATGTGTATTAGATATTTGCTTTATTAAAAGTAGAAACCATCAACGGGAAAGGGCCTGATGAAGTACGCGACCGCGTCCCATTTGATTATTTAACGCCATTATTTCCTTATCAAAAACTCAATCTATTTTTAACGCCAAATAATCTTTCTACACGTATTATAGATTTGTTTACACCCATAGGAAAAGGCCAGCGCGGACTGATTGTTTCGCAGCCAAAAACCGGTAAAACGATGTTGCTGAAGGAAATAGCCAACGCCATTGCCGCCAATCATCCGGAATGTTATTTAATGATTGTTTTGGTAGATGAAAGGCCGGAAGAAGTGACCGATATGGAACGCAGTGTGAAAGCGGAAGTAATTGCTTCAACTTTTGATGAGCCTGCAGAAAAACACGTAAAAGTGAGTACCATGGCTTTGCAAAAGGCAAAGCGTTTAGTAGAGTGTGGCCACGATGTGGTAATTTTATTAGATAGTATTACCCGTTTGGCGCGTGCGCACAATACGGTTTCTCCAGCAAGCGGAAAAGTTTTATCAGGTGGTGTGGAAGCCAACGCGATGCAAAAACCAAAACAATTTTTTGGCGCCGCACGTAAAATAGAAAATGGCGGTTCTTTGACAATTATCGCAACAGCACTGGTAGATACCGGAAGTAAAATGGATGAAGTAATTTTTGAAGAATTCAAAGGAACCGGCAACATGGAATTGCAACTCGACAGGAGATTATCCAACAGAAGAATTTTCCCTGCGATTGATATTGTTTCTTCTTCTACACGTCGCGATGATTTGTTGCTAGATAAAGACACGCTCCAGCGCATGTGGGTATTGCGCAATCACATGGCAGATATGAATCCTGAAGAAGCGATTAACCTTTTAATGAAAAACATGAAAGGAACGAAAGACAATGTAGAATTCCTTACTTCAATGAATGGATAGAGAAATTATCGTTCTGTACTATCCAGTAAACAAACAAATATCGCCTATTCTTATTCTATTATCGCAATCCCGTAATTAAGGCAAGTAATAAATTGTCAACCGATTATTTTTTAAAACATAAATTTTATGATTGCTCGTTTTTACAGAAGTATTATTTTGTAATTCTTTCGGCAATTGATAAGCAGTAATATCAGGGATCGGTGGAGTGTATTTATATAGATTTTCTTCGTCAAATCCATAAATGATTTTACCAAAAACTTCCATATCCGTCCAGTTTAAAAAGGTGAGTTTACTTTTAAAACTTCCGTAATAATCAAAAATATAAATCCCTTTTTGAGGATCGTATAAATAAACAAATCCGTCACGGTCAATAATCTTTACGGGGTCAGGAACTGAGTCGAACAGCAACCGAAAATCTACCGTTTCGGAAAGAACATTTCCATTATCGTCTATCTTTTTTAATTTATTATCCTGCTCATCATAAAGCCAGATATTATTATCGTAGGAGCTGGTAACAGAGCGAACTCTGAAAATATTTTTTTTGCGCAAATTGATTGAGGCAACGACATTCAAATATTTATCCAGCAAAACAATCGTTGAAAAATTTTGATAAAATAGAATTGTTTTCCATGGATTTTCTGCATTTACATAAGCCAGTTTACCATATTGGGTTACCTGATTAAAAACTCCGACAGAATCGCCTTTCTCATTGTATTTTTTCAATTGGTTTTCTGGTGTTATAAGATAAAGAGCCCCAATATTATCCACTGAAAAAGAAGAAACCGGAATGTCAATTTGTTTGATAAACCTGAAAAGAGAATCCTGCTGTCCATAAATTAATGGAGCAAAAAAAATATTAAGACCAATAAAGAGAGAAACAATTTTTCTTCTCATGATTCATAATATTTCAATGAAACAATTCCATCATTAAACACCGCGTAGCTATTATATTTTATCCAGTCACCCAGGTTGACATAAATGCTTTCATCATTTAATTTATAGACAATTGGTAAATGCCGGTGGCCAAAAATAAAGAAATCAATATGTTTATTTTTTAAAGTTTGTTTGGCAAAAAGGATGAGCCATTCTTTTTCTTCGCCTAGGAATTCTTCATCTTCCTTTCCTGTGGCAGCCCGACTTTTTTTACTGAAATAATCGGCGATTCCAATTCCTGCTGTCGGATGAAGCATTCCAAAAAGTGATTGGGAAAACTTATTTCTGAAGATCTTTTTCATGAATTTATACCGATGATCTCCAGGTCCTAATCCATCTCCATGACCAATCAGAAATTTTTTACCATTGAATTCGAATTCTTTTGTTTCATAAAACACGCTAATATTTAGCTCCTTTTCAAAGTATCCATTCATCCACATATCGTGATTACCAACAAAAAAATAAATAAGAATTCCACTGTCGGTTAATTCGGCAAGTTTGCCAAGAATTCTTACAAATCCCTTTGGAACTACTTTTTTATATTCATACCAAAAGTCAAAAAGATCACCCAATATAAAAATAACTTCAGCATCTTTTTTAATCTCATCCAGAAATTTTGTTACCCGTTTTTCGCGCACCAGGCTTGATTCATAATCAGGAGCACCAAGATGAAAATCTGAAAGAAAGTATATTTTTTTGCCTGGAGATATTCGCATTTTATTAAACTAAAGTTTACATAATCTTAAAAATAAGAATCCGTAATATTTGTTTGTTTACTATAAAAAAGCATTCTTTTAAATCTCTGCAATTGGCTTATCAATCAAAAACACATAAACTTCCTTAGGCCCATGAACGCCGACAACCAAAGTTTTTTCAATATCCGCAGTGCGGCTTGGCCCTGCAGCAAAGGTGATAAACGAAGGAATGTTATTTCCGTAATTATTCTTTAAATTTTTTAACGCAGCGCGCGTATCAAATACCAACTGAGATACGTGAGCGATGCAAATATGAACTGGTGAATAAGCGCTCACTGTGCGCCCACTTTGTTGTGAGCTGCTCATCACAATAGAACCAGTTCTTGCTACAAGATAATTACATGAAGTAATTGCAGCATCACAATTTGCTAAGGATTCATTATTTATTTCAGGAAATTCTTTGGGCTGAAGTAAATTCAAGAGCTCTTTTTCAATACAATAAACATTTTCCCACTTTCGCTGTAAAATCAATTTTTTAATTTGATTTTTTGCATCCGATTCATTTACACAAAATGCAAATTTGCCCGAAAGCTTTGTAAATTCTACAGCGAATAATATTTCCAATTCTTCTGTCTGGGGAAGAAAAACTGAACTCGTTCCTTCGCTTTTAGGAAAAGGCAAAGGCGTTGAATTACTCAACGCCTCTCTTATTTTTTTTAAAATTTTTTCTTTAGAAGAAGAAACTTTCATTTCGGTTATTTAATGTGTGCATCGTTGGTATCCACTACATGAATCGGAGATTCTATCACCGCTTCTTTTGGATTATCTACAAAATCCAAAGCCTTTTTTTCTTCATAAGGCCTTTTGCCAATCAGAGCTTCCACATCGCTTTTGAAAAGAACTTCTCTTTTCAATAATTCCTGTGCGATTACTTCTACTTCCTTTTTCTTTTCGTTCAATAACGCTTTGGTTCTTTCGTAAGCCGTTTCTATTAAAGTACGAACTTCCTGATCAATTAATTTACCTGTTTCTTCACTAAAAGGTTTTGTAAATGTATTTTCCTGGGTAGGATCGTAAAAACTGATATTACCGATTTTGTCATTCATCCCATAAACGGTAACCATAGCGTAAGCCATTTTAGTTATCTGCTGCAAATCGTTGCTGGCGCCGGTAGAAACTTTTCCAAAGAAAATAGATTCTGAAGCTCTGCCGCCAAGCGTCATACAAATCTGATCAAGAAGCTGATCTGTGTTATAAAGATATTGTTCTTTAGGTGTATATTGAGCGTAACCTAAAGCTGCAGTACCTCTTGGCACGATCGTAACTTTTAATAAAGGATATGCATGTTCCAGAAACCAACCGCAAATTGCATGTCCGGCTTCATGATAAGCAATGATCTCTTTTTCTTCTGGCAAAATGATTTTATTCTTCTTTTCCAGGCCACCGATAACACGATCAATTGCATCCTGGAAATCGTTCATATCAACCGCTTCCTTTCCGTTTCGTGCGGCAATTAGCGCCGCTTCATTACATACATTGGCAATATCAGCACCGGCAAATCCCGGGGTTTGTTCGGCCAGTTTATGTGTATCCAAATTTTGAGAAACTTTTATCGGAATCAGGTGGACTTTAAAAATTGCTTCGCGACCTACAAGATCAGGGCGATCAATAGTTATTTGCCTGTCAAATCTACCTGGCCGCAATAAAGCGCTGTCCCTGTCTCTTATAC
>JBEPVG010000226.1:0-4356 GCA_041691175.1 Chitinophagaceae bacterium | reverse complement strand
AGATAGGGTACTGTTGTAAATAATTGAGGTTTTACTTCTTTAAGATTTTCACTTATGCTTTCAAGACTTTCCGTGTAGTAAATTGAGGTTCCGGAAAAAAGATAGATATAGCTTACCATTCGTTCAAAAATATGATTGAGGGGTAAAAAACTAAGCGCCTTCATGTCGTCACCGGGCGGGAAACAGGGAATGCTATCAAGCACATTGCTCAAAATATTTTTATGCGAAAGCATCACACCTTTTGGTGTTCCTGTTGTTCCGGAAGTATAAATAATCGTGACGAGATCTTCGTTTTTTATTTTATTAGATATAGACTTTATCCCGCCTAATATATTTTCGGTTAGTGGCAACAACATTTCCTTCCAATGTTTTACCCCTGCAATCTTTTCAAAAGAAACAATTTCTTTAAGTCGCGGGAGATTCGCTTTTATGGATTGGGATTTTTCAAATAAAATCTCATCATTCACAAAAATTATTTTTACATCGGAATCCTTTAAAATAAACTCTAAATCTATTCCGCTCACCGTCGGATAAATTGGAATCAGGATTGCTCCAATTTGCTGAACAGCCAGATCCAACAACATCCATTCCGGCCGGTTTTTACTTATTACGGCTACTTTGTCGCGGCCGTTAATCGTATAATCACCAGGCCCAATGCCTGCATACAATAACCCCGAACTTAATTTATTTACAATTTCAGAAACTTCAACTGTTGTATATTCCTTCCACACATCATTTTCCTTTCCGGCCAACATCGTTCGGTGTGGCGCATCTTTTAAATGAAGCTCAATACAGTCAAATAATCGGGTTGGTTCCGGCATAATTTCTCATTAAATATTCAATATTCTATCGCGTTTTATCGGGTATGAATAAATTCTAAATTAAACAATTAAATAAATAAAATGATGCAGAAAAATATTCGTGGGCAAATCCCTGAAATTTAATCACCGATAATATTGTCCTTCCGGTATTTTAAATGTCCTTCCATTTTGAAATTTCTTTAATGCATCAGCTTCTGTTGGATGACTATTTGTCCAGTTTTGATAAGCTGCAAGATTTTGCGAAGCGCCAAATATCCATTGATTATAAGCCGGAAATAACCCTTCCTGCAACAAATGTTCCTGCAATTCAAATAGCCTGTACGGAAATTTTTTTGCGTAGTTCTTATCCCAGTCAAGAATAAAACGCGTTCTGATCATTGTAAGTGTCTCTGGATTGATGCCGCGGATCACCACAGGATTTTGCTTGTTCATACTGGTAAGAAATGCAACCTCAAAGGCACTTTTGTCTTTCGTATTGCGCAAAAGATCAGGATCGGCAAAAAGTTTTTTATAGGCATTCAACAAAATATCCTTTACTTCTGCAGTATGCGAAGTGAATGATTCAATATTTACAAATATTTCTCCGTATAGAATGCTCCATACATTTTCATTTTTGTAAAAATAATATTTGCAGGCATTATAATAATTATTGCCGTATGAAGGATCAGATTCTATTCCCTTTTCCCAATATTTTATGGCCGACGGATCATGATTATTTAAAAGAAGTTCGCCATAATCATTATACAGGTTGCCGCTTTTGGGAAACTCTTTTATCGCTTGCTTATAAATTTTTTCAGCTTCTTTACCCTGGTTTAATGCTCTGTAAATCGTGGCAGTTATTTGATATGTTTGATCATCTGCATTTTGATTATCTATTAAAGGTTTGATAACAGCCAGCGCTTTTTGATTTTCCTTTTGTAAATAATAAGTAAGCGCAAGATCTTTACTAATTGACGCGTCTTTGGGATTCTGTTGCAAAGCTCTCGTCAGTATGAGTGTAGCATTTGCATAATCGCCCTGGCGCATAAATGTTTTTGCGTTTTCATGAAGTTGATTCACATCATCCTGCGCAAAAGCCCCAATAGTGAGAAAGCAAAAAATAATTGCAATTAGAAATTTTTTCATCGGGTAAAGATAAAATACTTTGTTACCGGAAATCCTTATAAAAACAAAAAATTATGATTAGGCGGAAAAATTAAATTTATAGGGAAATAAAATCAGGCGAAGAAAATAAAAAATAATTTACACGCAATTGTGCAAATTATAGAAATCCAAAAAAGAATTAGCCTGTGAAAGAAATTATTAAATGTTGATTGCGTAAAAAAATAAGATGGCCAGAATTTCAAAAATAGTAACCAGTATGATTCCGCGGTAGGCCATTTTTTCGTCGCTTGATTCTTTCATTTTATATTTTTTATTTATTGAAGTGAGCACAAAAATAAAACTAAAATGTTTAAAATAAAAAAGGAAAAAAAATCAGACAAATAATTTATTAAGGGCGATGCCTTGGACCACAAAGCATTGCTTCATTTTATATTATTTTTTTTGCAGTTTCTGATAATATCCTAAATTTAGTTCTTATATGAATTTCTGAAATTTTTTTGAATTATTTATACCTGGTCAAAAAGATTCAATTATTCTGCTTGCTAATCTGAGAGAAATTAACCCTGGCATTTCATCAACTTTAATATTATATGAATATAGAAACTCCATCTATTATTGATGAATCAAAAATTCCGCTGAAACGAAGCCTTGGTTTAAAAACAGGAATTTTAATGGTTGTCGGAATTATCATCGGCTCCGGCGTCTTTAAAAAAATAGCGCCAATGGCCGCAGGTTTGATGGATAGAAATTATATTTTGCTTGCGTGGTTGCTTGCCGGAATTATCTCATTATTCGGTGCCTTCACCATTGCAGGTCTCGCTACTTTAACTGAGGAATCGGGCGGTATTTACGAATATCTACGCCTTGCTTTTGGCAATTTCTTTTCCTTTTTATCTGGTTGGACAGCGCTCCTGATTGGAGGCAGCGGTGGCATTGCAGCCATTGCATTTATTTTTGCGGAGTCCGTCAACTACCTGGTACCCTTACCGAATTTTTTTAATTCATGGCAAAATATTTCTATTGGTCACTTTGTATTTCCATTTGCAAGTGCGGGCGTAAAAACGTTAGCGGTATGTTCTATCACTTTTCTTACTTGGCTGAATATTCTCGGCGCAAAAAAAGGCGGCAATCTAAATAATGTGCTCACTGCGGCTAAAATAATAGGAATCATTTTACTGATTGTGGCGGGTTTATCCTTTTCACATACTTCACCTTTTACAAACATGGGTAGCCAACCTCATGCTCATACAAATATTTTTAGTGCTATACTAGCCGCCATGCTCAGCGCGTTTTGGGCTTACGACGGATGGTTTCTTGTCGGAAATATTAGTGGTGAAATAAAAAATCCGAAAAGGAACGTTCCGATTTCTCTTATAACCGGCGTAGGCATTTCGATTATTCTTTATCTTTTAGTGAACGATGCTTTTATGCATGTTTTGCCTTTGTCTACATTGGCAAATATAGGCCGGGACAACATCGCAGCCCTCGAAGTAATGCGGGTTATTTCCGGAAATGCAGGCGTTATTGCAATTGCTTTGCTTATTATTATTTGCACCTTTGGTGCACTCAATGCAGTGATTATTACTTATCCAAGATTGTATTACCGGATGGCGCAGGAAAAATTTTTCCCAAAAGGTTTTTCTTTTGTTCATCCGCGCTACCGCACGCCTTATTTAGGATTGATTTATTCCGGGATCTGGAGTTGCATTTTGGTAATATCCGGCACATTCGATGTGCTTACGGATATGATCATTTTCACTGAATTTTTCTTTTCCGCATTGTTTGCAATCGCATTAATAAAAATGAAAAGAAATGGGAAAATTACTGCAAGGGTAATCCTTTACCCTTTTTCGCCCATCATTCTGATTTTATTTTCCCTTGCACTTGTCATCAATACATTTATTGTTCAGCCTGTTCAGTCTCTGGTTGGGTTATTATTTATGCTCAGTGGTATTCCTGTATATTATTATTATAATAAAAGAAAGATAAATATAGAAATAGCGAAGAAAGAAATGACATGAATAAATTGTAATTAGCCAACCGCCAAACATCCAAAATGAGAATAAGGAAACATGGAAATTGCTGATCTTAAAAAATTAGAATTAGTGTTATTTGTTTGTTTACTGAAAAAAGAGCTTTTAAAAATCTAATCCCTGGACGGCAGAAAAACTCTTTTTATTAAAAAATTATAAAAAAAAATATCCTACTTTTAATAAGGCAATACACATCTAACAATACAAAACTTAATGATTTGCTTTCATTTATTAATATTCTGATTGTAGAAGATGAAATGATCATCGCGGCGAAAATCTCGATGCTTTTAACCAATCTTGGTTATAAGATAACCGGTATTTTATCGCGCGGAGAAGAAGCCATTCAACATGTAAAAGATAATAAAACAGATTTTGTATTGATCGACATTAATCTGAAA
>JBEPVG010000225.1:0-4356 GCA_041691175.1 Chitinophagaceae bacterium | reverse complement strand
CTCCTGAATATTCCTGTCCTGAAAAATAATCCACCCAGGTTCCTTTTGGCAAATAAATATTGTTACGGATATCATTACCTTCTTTGTCCATTTCAGTGGATTGATAAATTGGCGCAATCAAAAAATAAGGTCCATACATAAATTGATATTCTGTTGCTTTACCCAAGGTGTAAGCATTAGATTCATATAAAAACATGGCTCGAATCATTGGCAACCCGTTTACTTCATCTTTTGCGATACTGTATGTGTAAGGCAATAACTCTGATTTTAATTTAAGATAAGTTCGATTGATAGAAGTAGTTGGCTCGCCCATGGCTTCCGGATATTTTGGATTCGCACCCCAACCATCCATGTTCAATTGCATTGGTGTAAATGTTTTCCATTCATATTCTCTTGCATTTACAACAGGATTTTCACCACCAAAAATTCCATCCATATCAGAAGTAATATTTGACATTCCCGATAAACCCGCACCAATAAAAGTTGGGATGTGAAACCGGATGTATTCCCAATTGCCGCCGGTTTGGTCGCCTGTCCATACGGTTGAATATCTTTGGGTGCCGGCCCAGCCATCAACTGTAATAAAAAATGGCCGCGCATTATTTCCATAGTAAGGAACAATGTGCCCAACGTCTGCAACGCCATGTAATCCGAAAGAATAACCGGCGCCCACCCATGCCACATCTGTTTTTAATACGCGAACACCGGCATCACGAACTTCTTTCACAATGTCTCTTTTTAACAATGCGCTAACACCAGGCTTAGGATGTAAATCGGATTGTGTCCAAAGGCCAATTTGTACACCATGTTTGCGTGCATAATCGCCGAAAGATTTTAAGTTGGCAATATTGCTATCTAAGGTGCTGGTTTGTCCGTAACCCGCGCCATAACCGTCATTTGGCAAAATCCATCCAAAAGGCATGTCATTATTCTTATACCGGTCAATTACTGCTCGGGCAGAAAACTGGTAATTTTTTTTCTCTCCGTTTAATGATTCTTTTATGCCGCCATTACTCTTCTGGCTTTCTTTGTACCGTTTACCATCTTCAAAAAGAATTCCGCTCGTATCTTCTTTCCAATAATCGCGGTTGTAGGCGTTTAAATGCCCTTCGTAAAAAGCAAATTTGGGTAACAAAACAGGATTGCCTGTTAACTGGTAAAAATCATTTAAAAGATTAGCAGCGCCATCATTTATCATGAAAAATACATCTAAGTAATCAGTATTATGAGTAAGAACCACTTCTCCATTTTTCTTCGAGCCAAAGTCATACTTACCAGGTTTAAAGGTGTACCACATCATCCCATATCCATTTGTTGACCAATAAAAAGGCGCGGGCGAGGAAACTCCACCATCTGTCCAACTATTCTCATTTACTATCGCTATTTTTTTACCTCTGTGAGAAAATCGCCCGTTCTGCACGCCACCGCCATAAAAATATTCCTGCGGATTTTCTTTTAAGACAAGCGTTACTTTTCCATCTCCAAACTCAACAGGATTCAATGTTTCCAACACAACTTTTTTAGTGACTTTATTAATCACTTTGAATAAAGAAGTATTCTTATCTACTTCGATAGATATTTTAGCAGAAGCAATTGTAAGCGTAGCGGCATTATATTCCACTGAAAGCTGCCCGACTGGCCTTCTTGGATTTTCTACTAAAATATTTGCCGGAGGCGTAGATTCCGGTTTGCGTATTATGCCACCGGAAGTATCTTCAAATACACGAAAAATATTTTCACCATAAAAATCAATTGTAAGCCGATGCTTGTCTGTAAATATGAGTTGCACCGTCGTGGGATTTATTTGTTCCGCACCTTCTATCTTGTTTGATAGAGAATCTTTTTTTTGACTCGATTGTGCAAAAGCCTGCGTTAACAAGCAACACAATATTATCGTAATCAGCACTACTTTTGACAATACACAATTTTGTTTTAATCGAATCATTTTTTGCATTATAAAAAATGTGAAATGAGAATAAGTTTCGGTCGGGACGCTTTCTTCCTAGGACTGAACCGTTCCAATCACACTACAAGAATAGTAAAAATAAGAAAGACGAAGGATTAATATCTGAGAACAATAGTTCATTCGATTGCATAAAAAATATTTCTGGAACAATTTTTATAATCTTTAATGAAATGCTCACTACTATCTCAACTGTGAGTATAGCCAACATTCTTCGGCGCACAAGCAAATTTTAAATTAGAAATCTTAAGTATTTGTTTGTTTACTGTGTTGAATAGAAAAAATTAATTTGATAGTTGGACACTTTATTTAATGGGAAAACCAAGACAGATATTTACTTCATTTTTTACTTTTTTAGGTTTTAAAGGAAAGTCATTTTATTATTTTTTTTAAAAAAAATTTTTCATTTGACAGTAAATTAATTTTTTATCCTGACAACAAAAAAAGGCTGCTTTGTATGCAACCCTTCTTGATAATTAAACTTCAACATTTTTACAAAATGATACCGCTACCTCAATATGTAATCATAACAATTGCTTGTTAATACCACATCGTTCGTCGCCGCGTCTATTACCTGGAAATGAATATCCCATTCGGAACCGGATGCTACCGTCGATAAGTCACGCCACAACTTTTCATGACCGTTCCCCTTGTCATCCGTCATAATAGATTGAGGTGTTAATCCCAAACCCAGTGTGAGCCACGTGGTGCTGGTACAATTGCCATCAACAACATTAATCGGATCAACTGCTCTTTGCAATAAGTATTCATGATTTGCCTGCAGATGTTGCACGTACGTATCTAGCGTGATAATTTTAGGTGCCGCAGGATCTTGCCTGAATGCAATGTAGCCGCGTGCAACATTTTTACTGCTTCCGTTGAGTTCCACATTAAGATTATACTTATCATTTACAGGAGATTTTTTGCAACTGCTAAGCGTAAAAAAAATCATGACAGTAGCGCATAGCACTATCATGGATCGGGCGTCAAATTTTTTCATTTTTTTTCATTTTAATTGTCAATTAATTTAAATTCACAATTAAAATTATCCTGCAATGAATTCCTTTTCTAATGCCACTGAGTACTTGACTTAATAAAAGGGTAATTGGCAAGAACCCCGTTTCAGAAGAATTTTAATAAAGAATCTTTGCGGCTGCGGGAAACATGTACAGAAGAACTATCGCTCATAACAAGATAACCTCCTTCGCCGCGCACATATTTCACTACTTCATTTAAATTAACCATATAAGAATTATGTACCCGCACAAAGAAATTGAAATCCTTTATTTGCTCTTCCATTTCTTTTAATGTGCGGCAGGCTACAATTTTATTTTTGTTCTTCAAAAAAAGGTGCGTGTAATTATCGTTGGCTTCAAGGTACAAAACCTGGTCTGCAGGAATCAACTCGAAGCCTTCTGCAGTGGGTACAGCTATTTTATTAAAACCACTGTTGATGCCATTCACTTTTTTAAGCAACATCTGGAATTGTTCGGCCAGCGGCAAATGACGATGTTCTTGTATTTTTCTAACCGCATTTATTAATTCATCCGCATTCACAGGTTTTAACAAGTAATCCAGAGCACTGCTATGAATTGCCTTTATTGCGTATTGATCATATCCGGTGGTAAAAATAACTGCAAAAGGAATTTGAGAAAATTTCTCAAGCATCTCAAAACCGTTCATGTGCGGCATTTCAATATCAAGAAAAACAAGATCGGGTTTAAATTTTTCAATGGCGATTAAACCCATTGCTGCATCGCTGCATTTATCCATTAGCTGCACTTCAGGACAATATTCTTTCAATAACATATCCAGTGTTTTAAGGCAATGCATCTCATCGTCTATAACAATCGCTTTAATCATAACGAACCGGTATTTTGATTTGCACTTCTGTGCCGCCTGGGCTACCATCAGCAAGAATAAGATCTGTTATTAAAACTGAATTCTCTTTTCCATTTTGTCTTTGTAAGATCAAAAGGCGATCTGTTGTAATTCGCATTCCCATTGATTTGTGTGTTGCCGCAGACTTGCTTTTTAATTCTGCTGCTTTTTTTCTTCCAATACCATCATCGGTTATTTCATAGAATAGCATTTCATATTTAACGTACAAAGCTATTGTCAAATAACCCTTTTCATTCTTCTGCATTAACCCATGCCAGATCGCATTTTCTGCATAAGGCTGAATAATAAGTGGAGGAACTTTCAGGATGCTTGTATCAATCTCGTCATCTACAATAACATTATATTCAAATCTTTGTTCAAACCGCAGGGATTCAAGCTCCAAATATAATTTCAGTGCTTCCAATTCTCTTTCCAAAGTAATAAATGCTTCCTGTGAATTTTGAAGAATCAATCTTATCAGTCTTGAAAATTTAGAAAGATATTCTGATGCC
>JBEPVG010000224.1:0-4375 GCA_041691175.1 Chitinophagaceae bacterium | reverse complement strand
GCGTTGAGAATATTATTTGGATCAAAAACTTTCTTTATTCCACGCATCAGATCCATCTGTTTTTCAGAAAAAACAATATCCATAAACCCTTTTTGGACTAATCCAATTCCATGCTCGCCGCTTACAGTTCCGCCCAAGTCTTTTACCAGCATAAACAAAGCCCGCAGAGATTTTATTATCTCAGGATCGTCCTGGCTGTTTGCGGTTCCCTCCTTCTTTATACGAATATGCAAATTTCCGTCGCCTGCATGGCCATAACAAACGGATTTAAAACCATATTTAACGCCTAATTTTTTTACGCCATTTATCAAAGCCGGAAGTTGGTACCGCGGAACGACAGTGTCTTCTTCAATCGTATATCCATCCATCTTTACGGCTTCCGCCACCCGCCGGCGTAATTTCCAGAGTTGGGCTTTTTGCGCATTGTCATCTGCAAAATAAATCTCACCACAATCGTACTGCATCAGCGTTTCAGAGATTGCTTCCATTTCCAGCATCAAAGTTTCCAAATGGTTTCCATCTACTTCAACAATCAGATGCGCCACAATATCATCGGTTATCATAACAGAAGAATTACCTACAAAACTGCTTACAATTTTTAACGCATCTATTTCCATCAATTCAAGCGCGCTCGGTGTGTAACCCGCACGAAAAATAGCGCTCACAGCTTCACTGGCCTTTGATACATCTTTAAAAGGGACAAGCATTAAAAGGTCAAACTTTGGATGCGGAATTAATCGTAAAACAATTTTTGTAACAATGGCAAGCGTTCCCTCGCTTCCTACAATTAATTGGGTCAAATTATAACCGGTAGAATTTTTTAGAACATTGGCGCCGGTCCACATGATTTCACCGGTTGGCAAAACTACTTCCAGATTTAAAACATAATCTTTTACGACACCATATTTTACCGCCTTTGGACCGCCACTATTTTCAGAAATATTACCGCCAATAAAACACGAGCCACGGCTGGCGGGATCGGGCGGATAAAATAAACCTCTTTCTTTTACAGAATCCTGTAATACTTCTGTTATCACTCCGGGCTCAGTTATTACCTGGAGATTTTTTTCATCAATTTCTAAAATAGAATTCATCCGTTCGGTAGAAATCAAAACGCCGCCCAAATCAGGCAGCGCGCCACCACTGAGCCCTGTTCCCGCACCTCTCGGAGTAACCGGAATTTTGTCCTGGTTACAAATTTTTATAACTTCACTGATCTCTTGTGCAGAACGAACCTTTAAAACCACGCCGGGAAGAAAATGTAAATTTTCTGTCTGATCGTGGGCATAATGGTTTAATTCTTCATCATTGGTAATTACATTATTCTCTCCACAAATTTTTTTAAATTGTTCAATATGTGATGCTGCTAAATTTTGTTTAGACGCTTTTTTATCCATTCAAATTTTCTTTATAAAATTTATTAAAATATTGGGCTTCCAAAATCAATTGCTGATCTGTTCATCATTTCATTTGCGTGATAAAGTTTACGGAATACCATTCGAAAAAAAATTAAATACCTGAATTAGGTTCTACCAAATCTTTACCCTCAAACTATCTGCTATAAACATTTTATCTCCCGGAACCACATCAAATGTTTTATAAAATTCATCAATATCGCTGAAAGGACCATTCACCCTGTATTTTGCTGGTGCATGAACATCAGTCATCAATCGGTTCTTCAACAATTCAGGACGAATTTCATAAAGCCAGCTAAGCGCATAGCCCATAAAAAAACGTTGCATGGGTGTATATCCGGCAATGATTTTATTCTCTTTGTATGCATCTGATTTCTTAAACGCATCAATTCCAATTTCCAGGCCTCCCAAATCGGCAATATTTTCTCCCTGGGTGGCTCTTCCGTTTATGTGCGATCCCGGCAAAGGTTCATATCCATCAAATTGCTTTATAATTACCGCCGCCCTTTTGGCGAATTCTGCTGAATCATTTTTTGTCCACCAATTGTGCAAATTTCCTTGTGCATCATAAAGCCTTCCCTGATCATCAAACCCATGCGTAATTTCATGACCGATATAGCTGGCGCCTACGTAGCCATACATGGTAGCATCGTCTAAATCTTTATCCGCATAACCGGGAACAATAAAAGCCGCAGCCGGAAATACGATTTCATTGTTTGCCGGATTATAATAAGCATTATAGGTTTGTGGATACATTCCCCATTCATCTCTGTCAACCGGCTTTCCCAATTTATTTATATCAAAATTGTGCCACCAGGTTCCTGCGTTGATCATGTTTTGCACATAACTTTCTTTGCCAATTTGCATTGCAGAAAAATCTTTCCATTTGTCCGGATAACCAATTTTCTTTTTGATTCCTTCTAATTTTACAATCGCTTTTTGTTTCGTACTATCGCTCATCCAGGTAAGTTTTTCAATCCTTTCTTTATAAGCAGAACGAATTTCTTCCAGCATTTTTTCATAACGTTTTTTGGAGGTGGAATCAAAATACTTCTTTACATAAAGCTGTCCCAGCAATTCGCCCATTGCATTTTGCTCAGAAGATATAGCCCGCTTCCATCTTGGTTTTCTTTCTTTAGCTCCGCTAAATAATTGGTCATATTGAAACGCTTCCACACCATATTTTTCCGGCAAAGCATTTGAAAAAGAATTTACCAATCTGTAAGTGAGATAATCTTTCAAATCATTGATTGATGTTGATTTTAAAGTTGCGTCTAACGATTTAAAAAATTCCGGCTGGCCAACAATCACCGAATCAATTTTGGTGACGCCAATATCTTGTAAAAACTTTTCCCAATTAATAAAAGAAGAAAATTTTTCAAGATCCTTGATAGGTACTTTATGATAATTTGCATAAGGGTCACGCAAATCTGCGAGTGTGCGGGAATCCTTTGCCAGCCTGGTTTCAAAAACCAAAATATTTTCAGCAGATTTTAAAGCCGAAACAGAATCTTTTCCCTGGAATTCTAAAATTTTTGCAACATGTTGCACATAGGCTTTGCGGATATTTGTTGTAGAAGAATCAGTATTAAAATAATAATCACGTTCGGGAAGTCCAAGTCCACCCTGGTTTAATCTAAAAGCCATCACATTACTTTCTTTATCATCCTGCTCTACGCCACTTCTGAATAATGCATCCTCGCCAATTTTATTCAAATCTGCAACGACATTGATAAACGAAGGAATATCCTTTATAGAATTTATGGAATCAAAATAGGGTTGCAAATATTGTGTCCCTTGTTTTTCTATTGACGTGCTGTCCATCGCCGCTGTCCAGAAATCACCGATTTTCTGAGAGGCGGAACCCTTTGCACCTCCTTCTTTTGCTGCTTCTTCGCTTATTTTGCGAAGGCGTTCCAGGTTTTCATTATTCACGATATTACCAATACCCCACCCACTTTCTTCTGTAGGAATTGGATTGTCTTTGATCCATTTTCCATTTGCAAACATGAAAAAATCATCGCCGGGATTATAGGATGAATCAATGTTTGCAGCAAAAACATCTTTTTGTGTTTCGATAGATTTTGTTTTGCAGGAAAAAATAGCGAGACAAATAAAGAAGAAGTAGAGAAATGTTTTTTTCATTTTAAAAATATTGAGATAGTAAATGTAATTAGGAATAAATTTTAAATCTATTTTAAAAAATTTTACGCAAAGTAAATGAATTGTGGTTACGGAAATTCATGTCATCTCGTTTTAAAAGAGTGGAAATATATTATATTGAAAAATCAGGAAGGCTTTTAGAAGAAAACGGAGAAGAAAGATTTGAATTTACTTCATGTATCGAAAAAAAAACTTAAACAGTCAGAAAACAGTAAACGAACAAATAATAGGATTTTATACTTACACATTTAGAAGAAACTTTCATTTACTATAATTAATTTCAAACAACCTAAGATGAACCATGTTTCTCTGACCTTTTTGAATTATTCCGCTTCCCGTACATAAATATTTTACGTGAATTCTATCTTTACGCCTTGTATATTTTTTTACTAAAAATCAGGAGAGCATAAAAGCGAATATGTCAGATCATTCATTTCACTTAGGGAATCATTTTAAAACTTTGCCGGTTTTTTTATTTATTTTATCTGCGTTCTTCATTTTTCCGCAACATACAGAAGCACAGGATAATAATTTGCAGGGGCAAGCCAGATCGCTCATCAACCTCCTGGATTATGTTTCGCAGGATTATGCGAAGGCGGTAAAAAACCGGCAAATAATCAATAATTCTGAATACAATGAAATGATTGATTTTTCAGGAGAAACTATTTCTCTATTTGATTCTGTTGCATCAAAGATTCATGTTGAAAATGAAAAGAATATTTCCTCAAGTCTGCAATCACTCCATGATTCCATTCAACAAAAAGTTTCCAAAGATGTCATTGCAATAATTGCACAGC
>JBEPVG010000223.1:0-4376 GCA_041691175.1 Chitinophagaceae bacterium | reverse complement strand
TTTAATATTGCTACTGATGAATATATTTTTAAAAATCAGAAAGAAGATTGCTTTATGCTTTGGCGAAATGACAACGCCATTATTGTCGGGAAACATCAAAATACCTTAGCCGAAATAAATATTGATTATGTAAAAGAACATAATATAAAAGTTGTTAGAAGGCTGTCTGGTGGCGGCGCTGTTTATCATGATCTCGGAAATCTTAATTACTCTTTTACTAAAACTGGTGAAAGTCCTGAGATGGTTGATTTTAAAAAATATACTTTACCAATGCTTGAAGTTTTACATTCATTGGGTGTGGATGCGAAATTTGAAGGTAGAAATGATCTTACTATTGAAGGAAAAAAGTTTTCAGGAAATGCGGAATATGTATTTAAAAATAAAGTCTTACATCACGGTACGCTTTTATTTACTTCAGAAATGAAAAATGTAAGCGGAGCATTAAAAATAAATCCTCTAAAATATTCGGATAAAGCCGTAAAGTCAGTGCCCAAAAGGGTTACAAATATTTCTGATCATCTAAAAGTTCCTATTACATTAGAAGAATTTACCCAAAAAATTATGGATCACATCGTTTCTACACACGATGATTGCAAGCTTTACGAATTTACTGATACTGATTTATCGGCCATTAAAAAAATCCGAGATGAGAAATATGCAACCTGGGAATGGAACTATGGAACATCTCCTGATTATAATTTTAAAAAAGGAATCAGAACAAACGGTGGCACCCTTGAAATGAACCTGGATGTAGAGCGCGGAATTATAAAGAAAGTAAAAATTTATGGTGACTTCTTCAATGAAAAGGATATTTCTGAAATAGAAATTGCATTAGAAAATACGCCGCACCAGGAGGAAAAAATTATGGCAATTTTTGAAAAATTCCCATTCGCCAAATATTTCTATGGCATCACTAAAGATGATTTAATATCCGCAATGTTTTAAGAAGAATTCAAATGTCTTTGCAAAAGAAATTAAAAAGAGATGATTAAATTAAGATCATTATTTTTAATTGTTTTTCTGTGAAAATTTGTAATAATATTTTTAAAAAAATTCCACAACTAAGTCTATGAATTTATCATCACAATTAAACCGCACACTTGGACTGCGCCTTGCTATTGTAATGGTTATCGGAAACATTATTGGTTCAGGAATTTATAAAAAAGTAGCGCCGATGGCGGCCGAATTACATTCATCCGGATGGATTCTGATCTGCTGGGTACTTGGCGGCATCATTACGATGTTTGGCGCATTGAGCAACGCAGAAATTGCCAGCATGCTGGCAGATACCGGCGGCGAATATGTCTATTATAAGAAAATTTATAATCGCTTTTTTTCATTCCTTTATGGATGGTCAAATTTTGCCGCAATAAAATCGGCAGCCATCGCATCCATTGCTTATGTTTTTGCACAATCTCTGAGTAGTATCATTCATATTCCTCCTGTATTTTCTTCTCTAAAAGATTTACAGATTGCCGGAATATTTTATCCTTTTGCCGGTTTCAATGTAAAACTTATAGCCATTCTTTTAATTCTGGTTCTTACCTGGTTCAATAGCCGTGGGCTGCGACTGGGCGCTGGTTTAAGCACGTTGTTACTGCTTCTCGTTTTAGCTGGAATCGTTACTATTATTGTCTTTGGAACCACAAGTGCCCAATCCGATATATCTTCTTCATTTTCGATGGCGACCACTAATTCCCAATCCATAACAATCAGTGCGATATTCACGGCAATGCTCGCAGCATTTTGGGCGTATGAAGGTTGGAATTCTGTTGGATTTTTAGGTGGAGAAATTAAAAATCCACATCGAAATGTGCCTTTAAGTATTGCCTTCGGTTTATTGATTGTAATCGTATTGTACGTTTTGACCAATATTGCTTACTTATCATTAATACCGATTGATTCTTTAGAACAAATAAACGCTGCAGGAAATTCAATTGCAGCAGTGGAAGCAGTAAAAGTTTTTTGGAATGAAGGAGGTGTCATTTTTATTTCGATCCTGATTTTGTTATCGACATTAGGATGCACGCACGCCACTATTTTGAGCAATGCACGTACACCTTTTGCGATGGCAAAAGAAGGATTATTTTTTCCAAAAATGGCAAAAGTAAATTCAGCAAATGTCCCCGGTAATGCTTTATGGTATCAGGGTGTTTGGGCAAGTATATTGGTATTGTCCGGCACCTTCGATCAACTTACTGATATGCTCATCTTTGCAGCATTTATTTTTTACGGGGCGACAGCTTTCGGGGTTTTTATTCTAAGAAAAAAAATGCCTGACACCCCTCGACCTTATAAAGTTTGGGGCTATCCGGTTGTACCGGCAATATTCGTTATTTTTTGTGTTTTTTTAATCGCCAATACAATTATGGCTCGTCCTCGTGAAGCCGGTATAGGCTTGGTTTTGATACTTCTTGGAATTCCTTTTTACTATTGGTTTCAAAGAAAAAGTAAAACAAAAACTTTAGAAAATAATAGAAATTTCACAGAAGAATAAAATTGATTTAATTCTATAATAATTTTATTCTGAGATCATATTTAAAATTAGTGATTGATTTTATTTTAACTCTTATACCATTACTATGAAGCTGGTTTAAATCGAAATTTTATTCTTCTGCAAATACAAAAGATGGAATGTGATAAGTCATTTGCGTGTTTGGTTCTTCCAACTCTGTAAACATACATCTATGCGAATAGAATAATTAGGAATTAATGCTATACCTTCACGCATTCAAAATAAAAATGGGACAAACTTCTTTTCAAATATTTGTAATTCAGAATACAGCAACTTCAATTACTGCTACAACCATTATTACAACCCGCTAAGGGTTGTACATTTCCATATCATCCATGGGCTTTTAGCTTTTTTCTACCTTCGGGTAAAACTTCAAAATTTCATTCGATTAATTCATAAAATATGCGTGTATTAAAATTTGGCGGCTCTTCGGTGGCTAATGCCGAGAATATAAATAAGATAGTTTCAATTCTTAATGATCGTTTACAAAAAGAGAAACTGGTGGTAGTCGTTTCTGCTTTAGGTGGAACCACAGATGCCCTAATAACCAGTATTGTACTGGCTTCTAATGGGAATTATTTGTATAAGGAGGAGTTGCAAAAAATTGAAAATCGGCATCTGGAAATGGTGAAGCAATTAATTCCTGTTTCGCAACAAAGCCATGTATTGAGTATGGTAAAGCAGCATTGTAACGAAATTGAAGACATTTGTAATGGCGTGTTTTTATTGCAGGAATTAACTCCACGCACAAGGGATAGAATAATGAGTTATGGCGAATTACTCTCTTCACAAATTATTTCTGCAAAATTCCAAACTGCCGGTTTTGAAAATGTGTGGGTTGATTCAAGAAAATTAATCATTACAAACTCTCACTATGAAAACGCTGCAGTAAATTTTGAGTTAACGAATGAAAAAATTCAAAATTATTTTTCACACTCAGACAAATCTTTTTTTCTGGTTCCCGGATTTATTGCAAGCGACACAAACGGCATCACCACTACATTGGGAAGAGGTGGCTCTGATTATACAGCTTCAATTATTGCAGCAGCATTAAACGCAAGCGCCCTTGAAATATGGACAGATGTTAGCGGAATGATGACGGCAGATCCCCGCCTTGTTTCCAACGCTAAAATTATTCCCCATATTCTTTACCGTGAAGCCATGGAACTATCACATTTTGGTGCTAAGGTCATTTATCCGCCTACGATTCAGCCGGTGATGCGGAAAAATATTCCGGTTTGGGTGAAAAGCACATTTACACCAGAACATCATGGAACATTAATAGAAAACAATACTTCTATAAAAAATAACAGCAGCGTGCGTGGTATTTCAAGCATTAATAAAATGGCTTTGCTAAGTCTGGAAGGAAGTGGAATGGCAGGTATTCCCGGCTTTTCTAAAAGATTGTTCGAGACCTTAGCAAACGAACAAATAAACGTAATTCTGATTACCCAAAGTTCTTCTGAACATTCAATTTGCGTAGGCATTGAAGAATCGTCTGTACAAATTGCGAAAAAGGCTGTTGATGAAGCTTTTGCTGATGAAATCGAAAGACTGAAAGTAGAACCTTTGATTGTTGAAAAAGATTTGGCAATAATTGCTTTAGTAGGTGATAAAATGAAAAGCCACCCGGGTATTAGCGGTAAAATGTTTAGCGCTTTGGGGAAAAATGGTGTGAATGTAAGAGCGATTTCCCAAGGTTCGTCAGAGAGAAATATCTCAGCAGTTATTTCTACAAAGGATGTAAAAAAAGCAGTAAACGTATTACATGAAGAGTTTTTCGAAACAACCTATAAACAGGTCAATTTATTTATTGCCGGTGTTGGAAACGTTGGCTCTCGCCTGCTTTCACAATTATCGC
>JBEPVG010000222.1:0-4376 GCA_041691175.1 Chitinophagaceae bacterium | reverse complement strand
TAGAGCGCAAGCATGGCATGTTTGAGGTGATCGGTTCGAGTCCGATATCCTCCACCTTTTCATCAAAAAGCAAAACCTTTATAACGGCTAATGAAGCTGTGAAAAGAGAAATTTAAATTCTCCTGTTCTATCTTTATAATAAAAATCAAAAACAGGCATATTTGTTTGTTTACTGTCCATCCCTTATTTTTTTACTTTCACAATTAAACTTTTCATTTATTTTTCGTTCTCATATTTTTAAGAAATGTTTTTAAAATAAAGAAGAAATCTCCACTTCTCATTTTAATCTTTAATTCAAATAAAATCTTGTACCATGATGAAAAAATATTTTTTAGCGCTCCTGCTCTTTCTTTCTTTAAATGTATTTTCTCAAAAAAAATTTGACCCGAATTCTGATCACGAAAATTTCTTTCGGTTTGGGGCCAAAGCTGGTGTAAACATCAATAAAATAACAGGCGAATCTTATAAATCCGGGTTCAATTATAATTACCTTTTGGGAGGGTTTATGCAATTTAATTTTTCAAAGACATTTGGCTTTCAGCCGGAAATTAATTTTGTACAATCTTCTTCAGAATTTTCGAATGACCCGTCTGATGTGTACGATGATATTTTTCGGTTAGGAAGCCAGCGCAAAGCAAAATTAAATTACCTTAAAGTACCTTTACTTTTAAATATAAATGTAGGCCCAAGTAAAAGAGTAAAATTACAGTTAGGGCCGCAAGTGGGTGGTTTGCTTAATCAAACGATTGACAGTTTAAAAACCAACCGCGATATTTTTAAGAAAGGTGACTGGTCGGCGGTTGGCGGACTTTGGATTCAACTTCCTTTTGTAAATATCGGAGGCCGTTACGAAATCGGGCTTACAAATTTGAACGATATTGATAATAGTGAGAAATGGAAAAGTCAGGCATTTACCATTTTCGTCGGATTTACTCTTTAGATAAAATATTTTATTGATAAAAAAATTACCCGTTTTGAAAGCGGGTTTTTTTGTATATTCATTTATCAAAAATTTTTTATGAACCAAATCGCTATTGAGAATTTATTTGTAATTGATATTGAAACCGTTTCTGAAAAAGAACATTTCCAGTTATTGGACGATCACTGGAAAGAATTGTGGTCCGAAAAAATAAGTAAAAACCTGCCGCCCGATACTACCGCCGAAGAATTCTATCCAATGCGTGCCGCCATTCTAGCGGAGTTTGCAAAAGTAGCCTGTATCAGTTTTGGTTATTTCAAAAAAGATAATAATGACTGGCAATTCAGAATAAAATCTTTGTGTTCTGAAAATGAAAAAGATCTTTTAAACCAATTTGTCGGCACACTAAAACAATTACATAATAACAATCATCAGTGGATTTTTACCGGTCACAATATTAAGGAGTTTGATGTGCCATTTCTCTGTAGAAGAATGTTAATCAATAATATTCCTATTCCTCCTTTCATCGATTTCCAGAATATGAAACCCTGGGAAACGCCGGTGCTTGACACGTTACATTTGTGGCGTTTCGGCGATTTCAAACATTATACTTCTTTAAAATTATTAGCCGCGGTTTTAGGTGTTCCTTCTCCGAAGGATGATATTGATGGAAGTGAGGTCGGCAATGTTTACTGGAAAGAAAAAAACCTGGAACGCATTTCAATTTATTGTGAAAAAGACGTGGCAACGGTCGCTAACGTGATTTTGAGATTTAAAGGTTTGCCTTTACTGAGAGAAGAACAAGTGGTATTTGTGGACAGAAAGTAACGAAAGTCTTAATTGAAAAGCTACTGCATTTTCACAAAACCAACTGACACTTATTGTTGTTATAGCTACAACATGTACGTTTCGATGGAATACTCTTCTTTTATCAATTTTTAGATGAGGACGTGTGAATCATCTTATTTTGCTTATTTTAAGATATAGCCAGGCTAACAAATCAGATAATGGCGCTCAAGAAAATCCTGCTAACTTTACTTTATCCATGAGGCAACCAAAGTATTGACCCATCCGATTTGATAAAAAAAAGTAAAGCAGTTTAATTTGTTCTCTGCAGAAGAATTAATATTACATATCAGGGGCTGTAGCCTCAATAACCGTGATAGCCAGAAAAAAATTTTCAGCTCCTTTTACGGCTATGCAATGTCTGTGTGTCTGCGCTATACCAATAAGCAGGAAGATGCTGATGAAATAATCAACGATGGTTTTCTCAAAATTTTTAAAGAAATACACCGCTTTACACCGGCATATAGTGACGTAATAAGTTCTTTTAAAGGTTGGTTGCGCAAGATTATGATCTATACTGCCATTGACCACAACCGCAAATTTCACAAATATGATTCTGCTACATCTTTAAACGGGCGGGAAATAGAAATAGCGGATATAGACGAAAATGCTTTGGACAAAATTTCTTATGATGAAATTATTAAAGCGACCCGGAATTTATCGCCTTCTTACAGAACGATTTTAAATCTGTACATCATAGAAGGATTTACTCATGCTGAAATTGCCGAACACCTGGGGATATCTGTCGGTACTTCAAAATCAAATCTTTCAAAAGCAAAAAAACAATTACAAAAGATATTATTTAATGCTCATCAAACTGTTTTAATAAAAAATGAAACCTGATAAATTAGATATGAAGATTCAGGAAGCTGCGGCGCAAAATGAACCTGCATACAATGAACGGGCATGGAGTGATATGGAAAAATTGCTGGATAAAGAAATGCCGCAAAAGAAAAAAGAGAAGCGAAGAATACTCTGGATGTTTCTTTTACTGTTTATGGTGACTGGCTCTTTATTAATGCTAAATCCTTTTGGAAAAAGTACCACAGAAAAAGGTATATCGGCAAAAACGAATTCTGCCAGTGAAACAACAAATATCCATAATTCCAATTCTGGCGGTGTTGTACACTCAACGCTTAAGGATTCAAATCAGCAAACAGTTCTGCCATCACAGCCCACGGTACCCGAAATAATTAATCGACATTCTTTTTCTGAAAAATCAATTCAAAACTCAAAAACGCGAACAATAAAAAAGGATAAAACCACCGGACAAAATGAAGTGATCTTTTACAGTCAGAATAATTACAAAGAGAATAAAACCGCGATTAATAATCAAATTTTAAAATCAGATAAAAATGGCAAAACAGAACAACCGGATATTTCGCAAAGCACAGTTGAAAATATAAAAAAAGATAAAACAGAATCGGGTAAAAATGAGCACATAATTAAAAGTGAAAAATCTAATTCTTTGAAAAAAGAAAATGACAAAGATACTTCTCATAAAAAAACTTTTAATTCTCAAAACAGGAATAAATTCGTAAACTCGTTTGCAATAAATTTCTCTGTAGGGCCTGATGTGAGTGCTGTAAACATTGATAATATCGGAAAAATAAATCCTGTATTTGGTGCAGGCATAAGTTATAGCATCGGTAAAAAATGGAATCTCAGAACAGGATTGTATGTTGAGAAAAAAGTTTATGGTTCTGAAGCAACTAATTATCATCCGCCTGCCGGATTCTGGAATTATTATCCTGACCTCAGCTACATTTCCGCCAATTGTAAAGTGTATGAAGTGCCCTTGATTATTAATTATAATTTCAGCCAAACATCAGCTCGTATTTGGTTTGTCTCTGCGGGCATTTCATCGTATTTCATGAAAAAAGAAAAGTATTATTATACACCAAAGAATCCTTCAGTTCAATATACTTACAATAGCTATTCGGTCAACAATAAAAACAGGCATTATTTTTCTTCGGTAAGATTATCTGGTGGCTACGAAAGAAAATTCAATAATACCATTTCTATTATTGCCGAACCGTATATCAACCTTCCGATAGGAGGTGTGGGGTATGGAAAAGTAAAACTTTACAGTACCGGCATTTTATTTACGTTGAGTATAAAACCATTCGCCAAAAAATAACCCGGAAATAATAAAGCAGCTATTTTTCCGATTTTATTTTTCTTCATGCAATCAACACTTATCATCTCACGATTATGAAAGGAGAGACCTATCTAATTGTGTTTATAGGAGCATTATTCCCTTTCGGATAAATATAATTCCCCGCATCTTCGTGGCGAAAATTGTATTTTATTTACTTCACAAACGTGCCCTGGCCACATCCCAAAGGTTTTTAAAATTTTACTCCTTTCAGGCAACCAATTTAATAAACCATCCGATTTAATATTCATCAGCAGGGCCAGAAAATAACGATTCAAAAAAATCTGGATTATAAACCAGGTTGATAAAGTCATTTTTACAAAACCACATTTTTAAATCTTAAAATTTTTTTATGAAACTTAAGCATTTTGTTCAGACAATTATCATGAGTGTTATAATTGTCACGTTTATTTCCTGCTCAAAATCCGGAAGCGGAAATCAGCAACCTCCTAC
>JBEPVG010000221.1:0-4407 GCA_041691175.1 Chitinophagaceae bacterium | reverse complement strand
TCTTTGAGGATATGGCAGATACAGATTTTTATTCCAATTGCCATAAAGCCATCGAAGAAAATTCCGTCCAGAATTTCGTAACATTTTATGAAAAGCTGGATAGCTGGTTTGAATTAAGCGTTTATCCATCACCAAAAGGCCTGTCGGTTTATTTTAAAGATATTACCGGGCAAAGGATTCTGCAACAACAATTGCAGGAGGAACAATTGAACCAACAAAAAGAAATTACAAAAGCTGTTGTAAATGCACAGGAAAAGGAAAGAAGAGGAATCGGGGAAGAATTACATGATAATGTAAACCAGTTGCTGGCTGCATCCAAATTATATTTGAACCATTGCCTTTCTCAACCGGAAGGAGATAGAGAATCTATTATAAAAGGCATTAATTATATATCTAATGCAATGGATGAATTACGGAAGTTATCGCACGCCCTGGTCGGCCCCACTCATGATAAAGCAGTGGGATTAATTGATTCCATTAAAAAACTGATTGAAGACCTGTCCATAGTAAAAGGTATTATAAAGATCCGTTTCCTCCATTCTTCTTATGATGAAGAAGAAAGTGAAGCCGGATTAAAATTGGTTATTTATAGAATTATCCAGGAACAATTAAATAATATACTAAAATATTCAGGAGCTTCTGAAGTAAAAATAGAACTAAAAAAAGAGATGGGTTTTTTAAAAGTATCCATAAAGGACAATGGCAAAGGGTTTAACACCTCTGAAAACCACAAAGGTATAGGACTAATAAATATTAAAAACAGGGCTGAATTATTTAATGGCGTAATGCAAATTATATCTTCTCCAGGAAATGGCTGTAAAATGAAGATAATTTTTAAAACCAATTAAAAAAATTGAATTAAGTTTATTGAGAAATTAAATTCTTGTATTGAGTCAGCATGCAAGGAAAAGTAGTTTTTACAGCTACAAAAAATAAAACTTGCCCGAAGCCAATAAATTGGACGGATATCTGATCCAGATTCTTATTTTTTATTATTGCATTACAGTAAAGTATAAACGAAAATAGAAACAATATTTTAAAAGTTATTGATAGCATCTGACACTAATTATCCGAATTCGGAAAGGATTGCGTGCAAAATCATGTTTACATAACTGGCCACGGCAAAAAATTCCACAACTCCTTTCGTCACTGTTTTTCTCCCAACGATTCTGGTAAAAGCAAAAATAATATCCGAAAATAAAAACAATTTGAATCTGGGAAATTAATTCGACTATAATTAAATACAATCCTATAATTCCAAAATAAAAATTTGCCAATCCCAAAGCCGCAGCTATCAGCATAAAAACACAATCTAACCTGATAATGTGATAGGCAGTTTGGACTTTAATACCCTACCTGATATAAATAAAAAGTTCAATAAAGTTTAGAGACAAAGCCTGTTTAAATGCCGAAAATCTGAAAAGCTTTTGTAATTTAATTTTTTTTCAATAAATAGTCGTGTTACTTTTATTAAATACAAAGAAGAATTTCTAAGAAACCGGGAGATGAAAAGAACTGGAGCTCTTTGCTGATTTCCGCAAAGGATATATGAAAAACCTGGAGATACACCTAATGATCAGGCAAAATTTATTTTTATTCATAATCAGATTTATTATTTATGTCATATTTTTTACTCGTTGATGATCATTCAATCGTAAGATCAGGATTAAAGCAATTGATCGAAGATTATTTTGCCAATTGTGTAATTGACGAAGCACAGGACGGAGATTCTGCTTTTGAGAAAATAAAACGCCACAATTATGACTTGATCATGATGGATGTTAATATGCCAAACACGGATTCTTTCGGCCTACTTGATACCATATATTCTTATAAATCCGCCACAAAAATTATTATGTTCAGCATGAATTCAGAAGAGATTTTTGCTAAAAGATATTTGAAAATGGGGGCAATGGGATATTTAAGAAAAGATGCTAACGGCGATGAAATAAAAAAAGCCATTGAAACCGTCCTCGGCAACAGGAAATATATCAGCGCAGGACTCACAGAAAAACTATTATTAGATTTTCAGGCAGAAAGTAATCCTGAAAACCCCTTCGATAAATTGTCACCGCGGGAATTTGAAATTGCTCAACACCTCTGTCAGGGCGAATCTTTATCAAAAATATCCCAAACACTGCACCTACATACCTCAACGGTGGGTACTCACAAAGCAAGAATTTTTGATAAATTACAATGCCATAATATCATTGAGATGAATGACCTGGGAAGGACTTACGGTATTATTTTTAAAAACTAACCGGCTTATTGATATAAATACCCGGATTGTCCATTCTATAATTTTTTCTCCGCCTATATAATAAATTTTATACATTCTACACCTTGGTAATTACAACCGGCACCATGCAATTTTATATTTTTGTTCCTGCTCATTTAAATCTCCTGCAATGGTCTGAAATCGCAAAAAAGCAAGTTATTACCCCTGAAAATCAAAAGCATTAATCCTCTTGGACATTTTTATTTAGAAAATTTACTACACTGAATTGGCGATTATTCTACGATCTAAGATCCCGATTTTCACGAACCTTGCAACACGTACTTTTAAATATCCAATTCTATGAAAAGTTTTTTTACCAAAAGCCAAATGCTTATATGCTTCCTATCCCTACTATGCATAAAAGGTTTTCCACAAACTCCGCTTGATCCCGGGACCGACCCACTTGATTCAACTCACAGGATTGAACAGACAAAACCGTCCGACAATGGGCATCCTGGATCTTCTGATAATGAAAATAAAGCATTGGTAAAATATCCTGCTAAAAGGATTGCAATAACATCTTTTTACTCGATGCTTCGTCCATCCAAAGAATCCAATAACGTTGAGGACAAAAAAAACGAAAAGACTTCATCACACTAAAGGTATTCTGAAGTTGTAAGAAATAATAGCAGGATGGATCTTATTTTTATTATAACATAAAAGCATAACCGAGGCGCTAAAAGCTATATTTAATGAAAACGCCGGAGGCAAAAATTCTTGAAACTGTTAACTGAAGTATTCAGCGGTGGGCGTAATAACGACACACCCAGTATTGTAGAAAAAACATTTCAACTTTTCCATTCAAGTGTAATACCTAAAGAATGTACCAGCAAGAGTTCAGGGATAAGCCTGCAAAATGTGACTTTATAGTTAAGAAAAAATAAAAAATGCCGTAAATCAACAAATATTCCCGATTATTATTTTTATTATAGCATAACATTAAAGCATTAAACGAGAAAAGCTTTTAAATCCGATAGTTATGGTGTGAAATCTACAAAATCAAAATGCCACTTTCTGGACTTATTATTAGGAAATATTTTAGTTTTTTTAAACTATAATTAATAACAGAATCAAATTTTAATTATATTGGCAGATAAAATATAAATTGACGGATTATTAAAAAGTTCGTGCGAAAGAATGACCATAATGCAACTCATAGAAAAATACAAACGGACAGGGATCATTCATTAAGGCAACTTGAATTACTTTTGGATGATCTTTCAGAAATCCCAATTAATGATGGTGAGGAAATCGAATCAGATTTTTACTGCTGGGAAAAAGGCACCTTCAACTTTGAAATTTGGCATTGGTTCGATGAAAAATTATCCGATGGGTGGGTAAATGGTTAGGAGTGTAATTATATAAAAAAAACGGTGCATTGCATTATAAGCCTAAGAAAAACACTTCGCACCCGATGCGTTCATCGGTTGATAAATCTACATAGACAACATGAAAAAAGAACAGATACAGGAACTCTTTCAACAATTTGAAAATGCCTGTTACGATTATAAAGGCATTGAATGTTGGAGTGCAAGGGAGTTGCAAAATATTTTTAATTACACCGACTGGCGCAATTTTTTGAAAGTAATTGATAAGGCTAAAGAAGCTTGCAAAAACAGAGATAACGAGGTTTCCGATCATTTCGTTGAAGTCAACAAAATGATAGAATTGGCAAAAGGCGCTCAGCGTGAAATAGAAGATATTGACTTAACAAGATATGCCTGTTATTTAATAGCTCAGAGAAGCTGTGTTAATAGTAGCTGTCGCCGATTTCAATTCCGCTATGGTTCGATTAAAAGTAAAATTGTTCACTCCTAAGTAGGAAGTTTGATTCAATTTCAATTCCGCTATGGTTCGATTAAAAGTAGCAGATAATCTTTTCTGTTCTGCCTCCCTTGCGAATTTCAATTCCGCTATGGTTCGATTAAAAGAAAAGTAAAGAAGGGGTTTCAAACGGATTGTTAAGAAATTTCAATTCCGCTATGGTTCGATTAAAAGTAGAATTGGGAAAAGATTTTACTATCCGTGAAAACGAATTTCAATTCCGCTATGGTTCGATTAAAAGTCTTATGAGGACTCTGAGCAGACGCGCTGATGATCAATTTCAATTCCGCTATGGTTCGATTAAA
>JBEPVG010000220.1:0-4408 GCA_041691175.1 Chitinophagaceae bacterium | reverse complement strand
ATAAGAGACAGGAATAAATTTATCCGAAATTAAAATCATGTTTATTTGTTTGTTTACTGTAAAAGTCACAAAAAAAAGCTCTGCGATTTCGCAGAGCTTTTGAGATTTTTTCTATTCGAAATTTTAATAATTTCTCAGGTGCATTTCCACTCTTCTGTTTTTTGCACGTCCGGCAGATGTTTTATTATCAGCAATTGGTTTTGTTTCACCATAACCAGTTGCAGTAATTCTGCTTTCCTCAATTCCATTTCCAATTAAATATTGTTTTACAGAACTGGCGCGGCTTTCAGAAAGCTTCTGATTCATCTCATCTGCACCAACATTATCTGTATGTCCATCTACGTCTATTTTATAAGAGGGATTATCTTTTAAAATTTTTGCTACCTCTTTTAATGATTTATAGGATTTAGCAAGCAATTTGGCACTTCCGGTTTGAAAGAAAATATTTCTTGCAGCTTTATTTACTTTTTCAACAATCACCACATCAATTACCGGGCAACCAAAGTTAGATGCGGGACCAACTTGTGTTGGGCATTTATCTTCTTCGTCATTTACACCATCTTTATCTGTGTCAGGAATTGGACAACCCTGGTACCGAGCAACACCAGCCACAGTCGGACATTTATCTTCTTCATCATTTATCCCATCGCCATCTGTATCAGGAATCGGGCATCCCTGGTATTTTGAAACACCGGCAACGTCGGGACATTTATCATCAATATCTGCAATGCCATCACCATCTTTATCAGGACAGCCTTTTAAAGCTGCAAGTCCGGCCACATCGGGGCATCTGTCGAGGCTGTCTACTACACCATCATGATCACGATCTGTCACCACTGCAACTGGAATTTCAACCGGAGTAAAGGTTTCAGTTTTTTGATTCCCAACATTCCCAATAATACCAATTGAATGATAAAGACTATTTGGAAGCACGTTGCTTGACAAGGTCGCCCTGTATTGCGATTGCAACATAATATAAACCTGGCTTTGAATGTTGAATTGGAATCCAATTCCCAAAGGCACGTAACCAGCCCATTTGTCGTAATAAGCACCACCAATACCGGCAGTAAGAAAAGGAGAGAAAAAATGATTGTCAGTAACAGGACGGGCATTTATAGTAGCTTCACCTTCTATCCCAACTCCGTTGCCGGTAGTTGAAGTTTTAGGAAGGTATTCATAAAATACTCCACCGACTCTGCCTGAAAAATCCAGGTATCGGTTTAATCCTTTCCAGTAAGAAAGTGAGATTGCAGGACTCATTTTTTTTAAATCGGTAATTTCCCCGCTTTTAAAAAGCGAACTAAGCGAGGTGGTGTCAAGCGCTGCTGGAGAAACAAAATCAACGAAACCAAGATTAAATCCAAAGGCACTTTGCTTCACAGGAGAAAATGGCGTTTGAGCCGTAGCAGATATGCCAACGGAAATCATAAATATTAAAATGATAAATTTTTGTTTCATAATTAAAGTTTTAGTGATAAATTTTTGTTTATTGTATTAAAAATAATTTTACTGTACAAAATTATAGTACAAATTATGTTCCATAAAATATAAAAATCGCTTATTTCCATTTTTGCTACCACAAGTGATTTAAGTTATATTTGCGCAACTTTTATTTTAGAGTGAGGAAATAATTTGAATGGAGATTAGTTTTTTTGCTTTCCATTATTATTAAAAAGGCCCCGTAGCTCAGGGGATAGAGCAACAGCCTTCTAAGCTGTGGGTCGCACGTTCGAATCGTGCCGGGGTCACTGTTTCCTACTTTTTACAATCTTTTATCCACGTTATTTATCAAGATTTTGCGAATAAAGAAATTCAAATAATGATGGAGATTCAAATCGAGGAAAGCTGGAAGCAATTATTAAAAGATGAATTTGAGAAAACCTATTTTCAACACATCGTTGCGTTTCTCAAAGCTGAGAAAGCCTCCGGAAAAATTATTTACCCTCCGGGACCATTGATTTTTAATTCTTTCGAAAAAACACCTTTTTCAAAAGTAAAAGTGGTTATCATTGGGCAGGATCCTTATCACAATGCCCGACAGGCGCACGGTCTAAGCTTTTCGGTTCCAAATGGAATTCAAAAACCTCCTTCCCTCTTAAATATTTTTAAAGAACTGAAAAACGATTTGGGAATTGAAATTTCTGAAAATGGAAACCTTAAAAAATGGGCATTACAAGGCATACTTCTTTTAAATGCCTCCTTAACGGTGCGACAAAATGAGCCTGGAAGCCATGCTCAGATTGGATGGTTGCAATTTACTGATACTGTGATTAAAAAGTTATCATTCGAAAAAGAAGGAATTATTTTTTTATTGTGGGGAAAATTTGCGCAGGAGAAACAATCAATTATTGACGAGACAAAACATTTTGTTTTAAAAGCGGCCCACCCTTCTCCTTTAAGTGCGTTCAATGGTTTTTTTGGTTGTAAACATTTTTCTAAAACAAATGAATTGTTGATGAAACAACAGAAAAGCCCAATTGATTGGAAAATTTAATCTTGTCATAAATAATCAAACATTGAAAAAAATATTGGGTAGAATTTTTGCTGCGTGGGCATTGATAATTTTTGTTTTTACTTTATTGCCTGTTGTATTAATGATGTGGATCATTGGAATCATTAAAGAACCAAAACGCACAGAAGTTTTCAGGCAAATTTCAAAAGTGTGGATGCGTATATTCTTTTTTCTAACAGGCTGCAGTTTAAAAATTTTGGGGGAAATGAATTTTAAATCTGGCGAGAATTATATTGTTGTTTGCAATCACAATTCATTAATGGACATTCCCGTGGTTACTCCTTTTATTCCAGGCGCAAATAAAACGATTGCAAAAGCAGAACTGGCAAAGGTTCCGTTGTTTGGCCTGATTTATAAAAGAGGTTCAATATTGGTTGATAGAAATGATAAAAAAAGCAGGCAGAATAGTTTTAGAAGAATGAAAAATGTTTTAAATATGGGAATGCACATGTGTATTTATCCGGAAGGGACGAGAAATAAATCCCCATTGCCATTAAAAGAATTTCATGACGGCGCTTTCAGATTAGCGGTGGAAACCGAAACTGCAATTATTCCGACGTTAATTTTCAACACTAAAAAAGTACTTCCTGCCGATAAATCATTTTATTTTTGGCCTACGAAATTGGAACTTCATTTTCTGGCCCCGGTTTACGTAAGTACTGGCGAAAATTATCAATTAGTTAAGGAAAAAGTACATGGGATAATGAGTGATTATTATGAATCACATGCGGGGCAGATTTATTGATAGTGGTAAGGCAGTAAACGAATAAATAATTAAGATTCTTATTTTCAGGAGCTTAAATTCTATTCAATCATTTTGTTTCTCATTCCATACATGATAAGGCCGCCTATGGTTTTGGCACCTACTTTGTTTTTCATATTCTGACGAATTGTTTCAATCGTTCGGGGACTTAAAAAAATAATTTTTGAAATTTCATCTGTTGTTTTATCCTCACCAAGCAATTGTAAAATTTTCAATTCTTTTTCATTAAAAGTAATAGGAACCTGCGTTCCATAATGCTGTCGAACATTTTTTTTCTGCATTAATTTTCCCATCACCGCTTTATTCACAAGCTGATTAAAATAAAATTCTTCGTTCATGCAGGTTAATATCGCTTCATAAATTTCGTCGGGATCAGTTGTTTTAGTCAGATAAGCGTTTGCGCCCATTTCCATCATTTTACTGATCATCTGCTGATCATCATACATGGAAAGTATGATTATTTTTAGGTCATCATATTCTTTACGAAGCATTTCGATTGCATTTATGCCATCAATCTCCGGCATTCTTATATCCATTAATAATAAATCCGGTTTTTTAATGGTCATTTTATGCATCAGATATTTTCCGTCTTCTGCTTCCCAAATCATTTTCAAATCCTCTTTTGGATTGAGCGCCATTTTTATTCCGTCGCGAAATATCTTATGATCATCGGCAATTGCAATTTTAATAATGGTAGATAATGGCATTTAATTTAAGTCTTAGAGGTAGTGTAAATATAGGTATTATAACGAATATTTTAAGAGTATATTACTTTATAAAACTTTTTTTTTTCATTAAAAAATTAAATTTATCAGAGAAACTACGTTTAGAAAAATACGGACAGGCTGAACGTAAATTCCCTTTATGAATTTGCATTTTTACCCAACACACTGTATTTATCCGATCCCTAATAACGCGAATCCATGCTATTGTAGAAAATATTTTGTGCTTTAATGTTTGAATTGTTTATTAAAATAGTCTCTCAATAAAATCTATATAAATTTAATTTGATTTCAGACTTAAATATTTAAAAGCAAAAAATGCTTTAAATCCTTACTTTTTAAATACCAGTTCTAATTAACATCTTTCTCATGTTTCGCTTTAAAATTCAAAACCGAGGCATTCTCTTCGCC
>JBEPVG010000219.1:0-4413 GCA_041691175.1 Chitinophagaceae bacterium | reverse complement strand
CCAGTAAGCGCCGATTGTGATGAGCCACGAACCCCAAATAAAAAACTGTAAAAAATTCATTATAATTAGCCGGAACTTGATATTCTTCATCTAAAAGTTATTTTAAAATTAAAAGGTTTTAAAGATTGTCTTTCAGCAGATAAAATTCCAATAATTTTATTTTTATAAAATTGGAGAAAGTTTTAATTATTTTGAAAGATAAGAGAATAAATAAAATCTTTTCTACTAACTTTTGCTTTCAACTTAAATTCCTACTTTGCGATTGGAAAAATAATTCATCATCAATTTTTCAAATCAGCATCTGTGTTGAAAAAAATACTACTCATTATTTGCGGGTTATTCGTTCTTTTTTTCAACGGGTTTTCTCAGGAAAAAAAAGTTGCACCGGCGCAAAAAACTATGCCTGAAATTACAAGATGTGCTACAACACAGCGCGTGGAAATGTTATTCAGGGCGTTTCCAGAAAGAAAATTAATGGCAGAAAAGTTAGCCAAAAAACTTCCTGTAAATAATTCTTTACGTACTGCCAAACGATTAACCGCTATCGTTAACATTCCTGTGGTATTTCACATTGTTCTTTCTAATCCTTATGTAATTACTGATGAGGTAGTAAGATCGCAAATAGAGGTAATGAACACAGATTTTGCAGGATTAAATGCAGACAGCAACAACATTCCGGCAGCATTTGAAGCCGTTAGAGGACATTCTTTAATCCGGTTTGTTTTGGCAAAAAGAACTCCTTCCGGCCTGCTGACAAACGGCATTGACAGGGTTTCAAGCTCTACAACAGGCGATCCCAATAATATTATTGATTCGATAAAAAGAAAATCTTTGGGCGGCGCAGATGCGTGGGATCCAAACTCATATTTGAATATTTGGGTAGGAAATATTTCCGGCGGACAAGGTGTGCTCGGCTATACACAAATCCCTGGAAGTGGCTCTCCACTTGATGACGGAGTTTTTTGTAACATTTTAGGTTTTGGGATCAGCTCTTGTAATGTGAGCAGCTACGATAAAGGCCGCACCGTTGTTCATGAATTGGGACATTATTTTGGCATTAATCATATTTGGGGTGATGACGAAACGGAATCAAACAAATGCAGCGGCGATGATTTTCGCGCCTTGACAGATGATGGATCTACTTACACTTTACCGACAACATTATACAATCCACCTGGTAAAGGAAATACTGCCGAAGATATTGGCGATACACCCAACCAGGCAGTGCCTTCAAATGATTGTGGCTCAGGAATAGTTACGGATGCATGTACGGCGGTGGCGCCGGGAATTATGTATGAAAATTTCATGGATTACACGATGGATAATTGTTACAGCCTGTTTACAAAAAAGCAGGTAGCAAGAATGGAATATGTTCTTAATAATTATAGAAGTTCTTTGATCAGCTCAACAGGGGCAAACGCTCCTGCAGGTGCACCTTCTGTGGATGCCGCACCAGTCTTATCCATCAATCCGGGTGGCGTAGAAACAACAGGCTGCACTTCTGTTTTTCATCCTTCCACTTTAACCTGCGCAGGAAATGTTGTTCCGAAAGTGCTGATCAAAAATAACGGATTAAATACCATTACTTCCATATCTGTTGGATATGTTCTGAATGGCGGCATTCCGGTTACAGTTTCCATAAATGCCAATCTGATTTCCGGAGCGACGCAAATGATTTCTTTTCCTTCAATTTCTGTTTTGGCAGGTAATTATGTTTTCAAGTTTTTTATCTCAAACGTGAATGGAAGTCTGAAGGATAATGTTCCTGCAAATGATACATTAACTGCAACACTATTAGTTCCAAACCCAGTGCCATTGCCTGTTGCAGAAAGTTTTGAAAATGGTGCGTTCCCACCTCCCGGTTGGGCGCTCATCAATCCGGGCAATGATGTTAGCTGGGCAAAAACCACTCCCGGTAGCCATAGTGCCCATTCGATGTTTATTGATAATTTTGATAACAATGCTGTAGGTCAAACAGATGAAATAAGGACTCCAAAAATAACTTTAGCAAGTTCAGATCCTGTAATCATTACTTTTGATCTGGCTCATAAAAATTATCCGGATGTCTCCTATAATGATACTTTGCAGGTGTTGGTTTCCAATGATTGTGGCGCTACTTTTAAAATCTATTTTAATAAGGCCGGAGCAGCTCTTGCCACGGCCGGCTCTTCAGACCAGGCTTATGTAAATCCTGCTTCAGCAGATTGGAAGACTCAAAAGATCACTCTAACCGGTTCTGTTTTAAGTGCAGGAAATATTATTGTAGAATTTAAAAATACGAGCGATTGGGGTAATAATATTTTTATAGATAACATTAATATTAAACAGGAAACCTCAAGAGATATCTCTGTGATTGCTGTAAACCCTCCAGCAACAATAGATTGCGTGGAACCAACTATTCCAATGGCCACAATAAAAAATGTTGGATTTTCTACAATTACCGGTTTCAAAGTAACTTACAAAATAGATAACGGGCCCCTTTCCGAAACAACCGTTACAGGGATTTCGCTTGCAGCAGATCAGGAAATAAATGTTCCTTTAAATATTTTTACGCCTGTTACCGGCCAACATACGATTACTGTATTCACAACGGCGCCGGTTTCTTCTTCAGGAACAGGAGATCAGTCTCCATTAAATGATACACTCTCCAAAGCATTTTTTGTAGTGGGAAAAGTCAATCCTCCGGTAACAGAAGGTTTTGAAAATCCTGTTTTCCCGCCACCAACCTGGGTTTTAGAAAATGAGGATGGAGGTATAACATGGGAAAGAACGACGCAAGCAGCAAAAACGGGTGCGGCTTCGATGGTGATAAAAAACTTTAATTATTCTTCGACAGCCACCACTGATAAATTTGTTTCTTCCATCATTACCGGAACGGCCGATTTTGACACGTTATTTGTTTCATTTGATTATGCTTATGCGTTGGGTAACTCGTCAAGTTTATCAGACACTTTGGAACTTCAGATAACTACGGATTGCGGACAAACATTTACAACCGTTTGGAAAAATTGGGGAGCAGGTTTGCAAACCGCAACTGATCAATCATCCGGAGGGTTTGTTCCAACTGCTGATGACTGGAAAAATGTAAACATCAATTTGAAAAAGCAGACCGGTACAAATGACTTTCAACTTTATTTTGTTGATAAAGGAAACAGGCAAAATAATCTTTACATAGATAATATAAACCTTTATGGAATTAAAGTTCCGGAACGATTGAAGCAACAAGGTTATCTGATTTATCCTAATCCATTTCATCAACAATTTTTTATAAGGAATTATGAAATACCTGTTACGTTACAGAGCGCCCATATTTACAATTCCGTTGGACAATTGATCTGGTCCAAAATATATAACGGTAATGCATACACGCAAATGCCTGTTAACCTTGAAAATGCTCCTCCTGGCGTTTATATTGTCAAACTTCAATACTCCGATAAATCTGTTGTTCAAAAAATTGTGAAGCAATAATATTTAATTATTGAATAACATTATTAATTGAATTATTAGCTATTTCTAAGAACAGGTATTTGAACTTTTTGTTTGTTTACTGATTAAAATTCTTTCTTCTGTTCCTGGAAAATCGTGACAAAATGAAAATTGATTTAATTTCTTCGTTTACTGTAAAATCCGATCCGATCCTTATTGATTCATTCTTCTTATCTCTAATTCTTTAATTTCGCCACATGCCAAGCATAAAAAAAGAAGAAGAGATATTAGACATTATAAATGCATTGCCGGAAGGAAAAATATTTAAAAATATTGCTGAAAAAGTATTTGCTGATGAAAGAATAACCGGCGATGAAGCAATTCATCTTTTTGAAAAAGCCAGTATTGGATTCAGTGCGACATTAGCAAATTACATTCGTGAAAAGCGGCATGGTGATAAAACTTTTTTCAACAGGAATTTTCACATTGAGCCTACAAATGTTTGTGTTTTTTCATGCAAATTTTGTTCGTACTCACGCTTGTATGCGCACCGCGATGAAGGTTGGGCATTGAGCAAAGAACAAATGATGGATATTGTAAAAAGCTATGATGGGAAAGCAGTTACTGAAGTTCATATTGTAGGTGGAGTTCATCCAAAAATGAATCTCGAATTCTTCTGTGATTTCATTTCTCAAATAAAACACCACAGGCCTGAATTACATGTAAAAGGATTCACAGCCGTAGAACTTGATTATATGTTTAAAAAAGCAAAGCTTTCTGTAAGAGAAGGAATGAAAAAATTACATGAAGCTGGCTTGCAATCTATGCCAGGTGGGGGTGCAGAGATTTTTGATGATGAAATCAGAAAGCAAATTTGTGAAGACAAAGTAGGAGCAGAAGGCTGGCTGAAAATTCATGAAGAAGCACACTTATTGGGAATGCATACCAACGCAACGATGCTTTACGGCCACATAGAAAATTATGCGC
>JBEPVG010000218.1:0-4419 GCA_041691175.1 Chitinophagaceae bacterium | reverse complement strand
GAATGCAGGCTTCACAAAAGGCCGGATTTAACCTTCCATTGGTTGTCACCTGCGGCATGCCAGGCATTCATATTTGCACCATCGAAAAGATGAATTGGTTTACCCCAAACCGGCGGTTTTGTACGACGTAAGGCGGGCGCTCTCTTGCCAGTCCAATGATAAGTTTTGCCATTGCTAAAAGTCATTTGGCCGGTCAAATTATCTCCTTCCAATGTACCTTCTACTTTAAGATCATTGGGTTCGGCTTCCCATTGTGGGGGAATAGAAAAACTCATTTTTCCATCTTTTATAGTTACTCTTGAAATAGGACGCGCACTTCCGCCAGGACCAACAAATCGGCCAACAAGCATCTTTATGCCGGAATGTTTTACTTCGAGCCAGGAAGGAGTCATTTTTCCGTCAACATCAATGGTTATATCCCATCGACCCTGGATAGAAATTGTGACAGATTGTTGCAGAGCCAAATGATTTGCTTTTGCTTCGGATTTTGTCATTGCCAGTAAAATTACAATCATAAAAACAGAAAAGAAAATCTGATTTATGCTGCGTTTTAGTTTTTTTTTCATGTAGATAATCTTTATTTCTAATTTTCTTGAAATTACAAATAAAATTTTAAATGCAAAATCAAATTTGATTTTTCCCTTCGGCATTTAGTTATGGATTTAAAACCGCCCTAAATAAAAAAACTTTCATATTTCTCAAAGAAATGATTGGCAATAAAAGAGTAAAATAATGTGGTAAAAATTCTTTTGTTAAAAGAAAAAGAATTAATTTTCACTTTAACTCATAAGCAGTTAGTTTTGGTAAAGTGCTCCTGTTCTCTACAGGGGCACTCTAGTTTTAAACAAAGACGTATGTTTTGTGAATTGATTAAATCGAAGTAAATCAAAATTCACATTATTTATTGCTTTACTACTGTCAATCTTTAGATGTATTTTGATCAATAATGTTTGCATTCGAAAATAGAATGAATTGACGAATAACGGATTCTCCAAACAGAACCTGTTAACTTATCTACTCTTAATTTTATCCTTCTTACCTTTGCCGTCCGAAAAAAAAACCAGTTTTAAAACAATGGCCGATCTTACACATTTTGACCCAAATTCAGTTGGAAATCCAAACAATGGAATTTTTGGACTCCCTTTTACTGAAGAAGATTCAAAACTTATTCTTTTGCCTGTTCCGTGGGAAGTAACAGTAAGCTATAAAGCTGGTACAGCACGGGCTACAGAGCGTATTTGTCGTGCAAGCCTACAGGTGGATTTATTGGATGACGATAATGTTGAAGGGTGGAAGCAAGGAATTTTTCTTCGGGATATAGATAAAAATATTTTGGCTAAAAGTGATTATCTGCGCAAGGAAGCGGAACTGTATATTAATTATATTACCGAGGGTGATGAGCTTTGCGACAATAAATTTATGCAGAAAGTGTTGCGCGAGATCAATGAAGGAAGCAAGTTTTTAAATCAATGGGTTTATGAACAAACAAAGGAATTGTTAGATAAGAAAAAATTAGTAGGCATTCTCGGTGGGGATCATAGTTCGCCATTTGGATTTTATAAGGCCATTGCTGAAAAGCATGCAGAGTTTGGAATTTTGCAAATTGATGCACATTGCGACCTCCGACCTTCTTATGAAAACCTGAAGTATTCTCACGCATCTATCATGTATAACGCCCTGGAAGAATTTCCCCAACTTGTCAAATTGGTTCAGTTAGGAACAAGGGATTTTTCATCTGGCGAGCTGGAGTATATTAAAAATAGTAATGGACGCGTAGTAACTTATTTTGATAAAAACCTAAAAGAACGCGGCTACGCAGGCGAAACCTGGAAACAAATTGTAGAGGAATTGATTACGCATCTTCCCCCAAAAGTTTATCTTAGTTTTGATATTGACGGCCTGGATCCTAAATTATGTCCAAACACCGGAACTCCCGTTCCTGGCGGATTTGAAACGCAACAGATTTATTATTTATTGAGAAAATTAATTGAAAGCGGCCGTCAATTGATTGGATTCGATTTGAACGAAGTTGGTGTCAGTACCAATGAATGGGACGAAAATGTAGGCGCAAGGGTTCTTTTTAAATTATGCAATTTGCTGATTGCTTCAAACGATAAGTATGCAGTTTGATATCATTTTGAAAAACGATAAAATTAAATCGTATCGCACCATCGCTCAGATCATTTTATTTTTAAACCTGGTCATTTTTATATTTATGTTGTTTTATGATGAATACCGATATGAAGCTGCCTCAGCGATTCTGCTCATTGGCATTTATATTTTTATGCGGCTGTATTTTATCAAAAAATATAACCAGGGAAATTACCTTGACCAGGTTTTGCTGTTTGTTTTGGCGGGCTGCTGGTTTGGGTTACAAAATTATATAATGGTGGCGGCACTGGTCATCCTGGGCGTTTTTTATCATTTAGCTTTGCAAAAAATACAGTTTGTTTTTACACCAGAAAAAATCTTTAAACTTAATTTTCCCGGCAAAGAATTTGAATGGAATGCATTTAATAATGTAATTCTGAAAGACAATATTCTTACGCTTGATTTTAAGAATAATAAACTGATCCAGGCAGAAATCGAGAAGTCGCAAAATATCAACGAACAACAATTTAACTCTTTTGCGAAGTCGCAACTTGTTTAAATGTTTTCGGTAGAAACAAAAAATATTACCATGAAACACGCACCCTATCTTTTATATTCTGATGGCAAAGGAAACATCTTTGAAGACACTTCATTGTATGTTTGCGGACGCACAGGATGGGATGCGGTGCCAGTCGAAATTGAAGAATGGATTGAGATTCCTTCCGGAGGTCAATTGTACGAACTTCCCCACCGGCGCAGCATTGGCGTAGATGTAGAAACCGGTGAAATGCGTTTGTGTGAAAAAGGCTGGGCTGTCGCCGCGTTTATTCCACCCGCTTTTACAGGCACTTTTTTAGCGGCTTATGAAACACTTCCTGATGCAGAAACGCTTCCATTATTTTGTTACACAGCAGCGGGTTGGTACGCCGAAAAATTTTATGTAACAGCGATCAGAATTGAAAAAGATATCCGCCAGGAAAGTGAAGGTTTTGATGAAGGAAAAATTGAAAGCGGTGTAAAAGAATTGTTATCTGCCTATAAACATAACCGTTTGGTTCAGCATCTGGCCAACAATTGTTGCATGACGTACCAATGCCCAGCAGCAAGAAATTATTTTGTGGGAAGATGGGAATGCCCGGTTCCGAGCTCACCAGCCTGCAATGCCAATTGTATCGGCTGCATTTCTTTTCAGCCACAGGAAGAATCAATCACTTCCACACAAGACCGGCTGACATTTAAACCAACTGCAGAAGAAATTATTGAATACACGGTTCCGCACCTGGAAACAGCACCTTTTCCGATTGTAAGTTTCGGGCAGGGTTGCGAAGGCGAGCCATTGCTGATGTGGAAAACGATCAAAGAATCTATTACAGAAATAAGAAAGCATACACAAAAAGGAAGCATCAACATCAACACAAACGGTAGTGATCCAAAAGCGGTGAAAGCTTTGTGTGAAGCCGGTTTGAATAGTATCCGTGTAAGTACGAATTCTGCGCGTGAAGAAATTTATAAACCATATTATCGACCGAATAATTATCAGTTCAATGATATTGTGGAAAGCCTGAAAATAGTGAATAGTTACGGTGGCTGGACGAGCATAAACTATTTCGTTTTTCCGGGCATGACGGACAATGTGGAGGAATACGAAGCATTGAGAAAATTAATAAAAACCACCGGATTAAAAATGATTCAATGGCGCAATTTTAATATTGATCCCGATTGGTATTTAGGAAAAATCGGCGTAACCGAAACCGGCGAATGTATTGGCATTCGCCAAATGATGAGCCTTTTAAAAGAAGAATTTCCTGAATTAAAGTTTGGATATTTTAATCCTTCCATAGAAAGAATAAAAGGTGATTTTGAAATGGATTACGCGAAAGTATAATTGGCTCAAAAAATAATATTTCTTTTACCCATTTTACTAAATATAAATCCACAGAATTTGTTTGTTTACTACAAAAAACGTTTCTTTTATTTTATCAATCTTTCATAAATTTTGCGATCAAGCCATTAAAAAAGGGGAGATGATTTTTTGGATTTTTTAAGTGGCCTGTATAGTGCTGATCGTTCTGAAACATAGTCACAACAAGAATTTCATAGGAGAAAGATATTTTCATTGTTTCATTTCCCCAACTTTACAAAAACTTTTTTTTATTTCTTTTAAAAAAATAATCCTTTCTAAAAAATGATTACCCTACCTTTGCGGTAGACTATTCACTTTTTTAATATGATCTCAACGATTTTTTATTTGAACGTGTGCACTTCCTGCTACAGCAAGCGATGATGTTGATCCGGTTCTTACCAATAGAGCAACGCTTTTTTTACCTC